>JBIJBH010000179.1:0-7281 GCA_044345315.1 Lysobacteraceae bacterium | reverse complement strand
CCATAAAATGCTTCGTAGCCCTCTCTCTGCAATGTCTTATTAAGTTTGCTTAAGGCTTTCAAGCGATCCGGATCGTCATCCGTTGCGTCAGATTTATCCATTAAAACCCGAAAGACCCGCACGAAGCTATCTGGTAGCAAGTTCGGGCCCGGCTGCGACTCTTGAAGTAACTGCTCAAGTTTCGAGGATGTCCAGCTCCATCGAGTTGACCCGTCATGTACGAAATCAAGATCACATTCTTCGAAGAATCGCGTGATATAGCTGCTTGATCTGTACTGAAAGAAATCACTGTCGCCGATAATCATCTCGGCGAGTTCACGGAGGTTTCGGCTCTTGAATTTCATTTTTTGAGGATGTCGACAAAAAATCTAGCGCAGCTAGTGCTTGAGTTGAGCCGCTCTACTTGGGGTAATGTACGCTTGCTAGCGTGGCGCAGGCACGTGACCTCCGCTACGAAGCGGAGTCGGCTTGAACGAATTTTAAGACCCATTTACGAGTTGGAGTATTTTTTGTAAGCGCGGTAGCCGCCATAGCCAGCAAGCCCAAGAACAAGTGCGCCACCCACTACCCAGCCCACTACAGGTAGAGCACTGGATGCTGCTGCGGTGCTGGCAATCGTAGCAACTCCACCCGCCATACCTGTACCGCCAGCGGCAATTGAGCCACCTCCTGCTGCAGCAATTGCTGCGGTGGTACTTGCGGCTGTTGCTCCTGCGCCTGCTCCCGCTGCACTTAATGTGGCAGTGGCAGCCGCAGAAGCAGCCGTTGCAGCCGATGAGACACCTATAGCTCCACCTGCTGCGACACCTACTGTTGCACCAACTCCAGCGGCAATAGCATCATCATTTTCGATAGGCATTTCCTATTTATCCTGTTTGGGTTGGGCTTAACTACGATTAGCCCCCAAAGCGGGGCGTAGCCCAGAGGCTGCCACAGGCTCAAAAGCCGGTCAATCGCGAAAACCCCGATGAAAAACAGTGACCACGACAAGTGTCGCAGGAACGGTGACCGGATTGCCTAGCCGCAATATCCGGCATCCGCACCCCGATATCGTTTGTCACGGCATACATGCCGTGATATCCACTCCACGCATGGCAATCCAGCACACCAGACATTCGCAGCAAGATCACAGAACATCTGCGTCGTTCGCTGCAGCGCAGGCTGATTGAGATGGCCTTCGCCGAGATATCCGTGCCGATGCAGACGGGCGCGCAGATTTCATATCGCGTACTGTGATCGCGATGCCGTGTCCCGACACCTGTCAGAAGTGACAGGTCCCGATGCACGACCTCGACCGTACACGCGACGAGAGCAGCGGACTGAAGTCCGCTCTACCGGGGTGCGGTGTCGGGTTGGAAAAGATGGACAAACGGGGACATCCACTTTCCAACACGTTCTTGAACCTGCAGCAGGTGTGCTTGGCCAGGCCGCGGAATCTGCTATCGGGGCGAAGTGCAAATCCC
Source organism: Lysobacteraceae bacterium (assembly GCA_044345315.1). Classification (GTDB taxonomy): domain Bacteria; phylum Pseudomonadota; class Gammaproteobacteria; order Xanthomonadales; family Xanthomonadaceae; genus Lysobacter_I. The sequence goes on along the minus strand of JBIJBH010000179.1, from coordinate 5,818 downwards.
CCCGCCGCCGCTGCGCGGCGTCGGCCCCCTTTGGAAAAGGGGGCGAAGGTTGCGGGCTGAAGAAGGGAGCGGGCTGAAGAAGGGAGCGGACTGAAGTTCGCTCTACCGGAGCGGGAGGCAGGCGCGGCGCGCGACGAGGCGCTTGGGTGCGTCGGCTCGGCTCAGTCGCCGGATGTCGCAAATGCGGCTGCAGCCTCGGCGCTGAACGGCCAGTCGAGTTCGCGGCCGTCACTGCGGCGGAGGACGGGGACGCGGTGGCCGTAGGCGGTTTCGAGGGTGTCGTCGTCGTCGATGAAGACGCTGTCGAAGGCCGGGAAGCGGGCTTCGGCGAGGGCGGCCAGGGCGAGGTCGCACAGGTGGCAGTCGTCGCGTTGATAGAGGACGAATCCGGAGCCGGTCGGGACCATACGCCACCGTCGCGGGAGCGATCGCAGGGCGGCATAGAATACGCGCCCGGATCGCGCCCGGACCCAGCCGGACCGCTCCATCCGACCGCTCCATCCGACCGATCCGCCGATCCATCGCTCCCGCAGGCGCATCGCGCCCGCGCATTCCGCACGAGGCACGCCGCATGGCCGTCAGCACTTTCGACCTGTTCAAGATCGGCATCGGTCCCAGCTCTTCGCATACGGTCGGGCCGATGCGCGCGGCGAGCCGGTTCGTGCGGCGCTGGCTGGAGGAGCCGGGCACCCTGGCGCGCACGGCGCGGGTGCGGGCGGAGGTGTTCGGTTCGCTGGCGCTGACCGGACGCGGGCACGGCACCGACAAGGCGGTGCTGATGGGGCTGGAAGGGCACTGGCCGAACGAGATCGATCCGGATCTGATCCCGGCCGCGCTGGCGCGGATCCGCGGCGAAAAGCGGATCCGTCTGCTCGGCCGGCACGAGGTCGATTTCGAGGAGAAGCGCGACCTGATCATGAACAAGCGCCAGAAGCTGCCGTTCCACACCAACGGCATGCGCTTCAGCGCCTACGACGCGTCCGGTGCGGAAATCGCCAGCCGCGACTACTACTCGGTCGGCGGCGGTTTCGTGGTCAATCAGGACGAGGCCGCGGAAGACCGGATCGTCGCCGACACCACGGATCTGCCGTATCCCTTCTCCAGCGGCGCGGAACTGCTGGCGCAGTGCGAACGCAGCGGCGAGACGATCGCGGCGCTGATGTTCGCGAACGAACGCGCCTGGCGCGACGACGAGGCGATCCGCGCGGGGCTGCGCGAGATCTGGGACGCGATGCAGGCCTGCGTGCAGCGCGGCATCCGCCAGACCGGCACCCTGCCCGGCGGCCTGCACGTCACGCGGCGCGCGCCGGCGCTGCAGGCGGAGCTGTCCTCGCGCCCGGAAGCGGCGATGCGCGACCCGCTGACCGTGCTGGACTGGGTGAATCTCTACGCGCTGGCGGTGAACGAGGAGAACGCCGCCGGCGGTCGCGTGGTCACCGCGCCGACCAACGGCGCCGCCGGGATCATTCCGTCGGTGCTGCACTACTACGACCGCTTCTGCCCGGGCGCCAACGAGCAGGGCGTGTTCGATTTCCTGCTGACCGCGGCGGCGATCGGCATTCTCTACAAGGAAAACGCCTCGATCAGCGGCGCCGAGGTCGGCTGCCAGGGCGAGGTGGGCGTGGCCTGTTCGATGGCCGCGGCCGGGCTCACCGCCGCGCTCGGCGGCAGTCCGGGGCAGATCGAAAATGCGGCCGAGATCGGCATGGAACACAACCTCGGCCTGACCTGCGACCCGATCGGCGGTCTGGTGCAGATTCCCTGCATCGAACGCAACGCGATGGGCGCGGTGAAGGCGATCAACGCCAGCCGCATGGCCCTGCGCGGCGACGGCAAGCACAAGGTCTCGCTGGACAAGGTCATCCGGACCATGCGCGACACCGGCCGCGACATGCAGGACAAGTACAAGGAAACCTCGCGCGGCGGGCTCGCGGTGAACGTCATCGAGTGCTGATCGGCGCCGCAACGACGCGTGAACCCACCCGGCCGCGGCGTGCGGTTTTACGATTCCGCAACGCCGCGCCGCGCATGATCCCGCGACTTCATTGCCGGAGGCCTGGATGTCGCGTCGCCTGATCGTCTGTTGCCTGTCGTTGACCCTCGCCGCGATCGTCGCGGCCGGATGGCCGTTCGCGCAGGCGCCTGCGCCTGTGCCACCGCCCGCACCCGCGCGGACCGAGCCTGCGCCGCTGTCGCCATCGACGATACGCAGCGCGATCTTCCTGCATCCCGACGGCATGGGCGCGAATACCTGGACCGCGGCGCGCCTGCGCGCGGTCGGTCCGGACGGGCGTCTGGCCTGGGATCGGCTGCCGCGGGTCGCGGTCTACGTCGGCCCGATGCTCGACCGCGTGCACGCCTCCTCGCAGGGCGGGGCGACCACCCACGCCTACGGCGTCCGCGCCGAGATCGACAGTTACGGCATGGTCGACGGTGCGGTGCCGACCGCGGCGTCGGGCAAACCGATGAGCCTGATGCGCGAGGCCCAGGCCGCAGGCAAGGCGGTGGCGGTGCTCAACACCGCGAGCCTGACCGAACCGGGCAGCGGCGCGTTTCTGGCCTCGGTGCCCGATCGCGACCAGCATGCGCGGATCGCGGCGCAGATTCTGGAAGCAGCGCCGGAGATCGCGCTCGGCGGCGGCGAAAAGTGGTTCCTGCCCGAAGGCGCACCGGGTCGCCATGGCGTCGGCGCGCGTCGCGACGGCCGCAACCTGATCGCCGAGGCGCGCGCAGCCGGCTATGCGGTGGTGTTCACCCGCGAGGAGCTGGCCGCGCTGCCGCCGACCGCGCGGCGCGTGCTCGGACTGTTCGCGAGCGACAACACCTTCGATGGCGGCGCCGCGGGATATTTCCGCGCGCAGGCGCCGCGCTTCGACGAGATGCTGGCGTTCGCGCTCGCCCGACTGCGCAGCGCGCCGCGGGGGTATTTCATCGTCGGCAACGAGGAAGCGACCGACGATTTCGGCGACGGCCGCGACGCCGATGGCGTGATCGAGGCCGCGCTCGGCGCCGACCGCGCGATCGCGATCGCGCTGGACGCGGCGGCGGCCGATCCCGGGCTCACGGTGATCGTCGCCTCGGACTCGGATGCCGGCGGGATGCACATCGTCGGCAGCGAGGACACCCCGCTCACCCGCCTGCGCGCGGCCGCGAACCGCGACGGCGAACGTTTCCTCTCCGCACCCGACGCCCGCGGCGCGCGTCTGCCCTTCCGGATCGCGTGGGCCTCCTCGGCCGACGGCGCCGGCGGCACCGTGGCCCGCGGCATCGGCCCGGGCGCGGCCCGGATCGAGGGCACGATCGATTCCACCGCGATCCATCGCGCGCTGTTTCTGGGGCTGTTCGGCCGCGATCCCGAGTGAAGCCGGCTCCGGCGGCGGCACACGCGCCGGGCGTCGCGCGCATGTCATCTTCGACGGCCATCCTGCCGGCTCGTTTCGCATCGGATTCCGTCATGCCGCTTCGCTTCCGCCCGCTCGCGCTCGCGCTCACCCTCGCATTCGCATCGACTTCGGCCCTGGCGGACGACCCTGCCCGCAGCGCGATCTTCCTGCATCCCGACGGCATGGGCGCGAACACCTGGGCGGCGACGCGTCTGATGCAGGTCGGTCCCGACGGCCGGCTGGCCTGGGACCGGCTGCCGCGGCTGGCGATCTACGTCGGGCCGATGACCGACAGCGTCAACGCCTCTTCCAACGGCGGCGCCACCACGCATGCCTACGGCGTGCGCGCGGCGCTCGACAGCTACGGTTGGGTCGAGAAGGGCGAGATACCGCTCGCGGCCTCGGGCCAGCGCATGAGCCTGATGCGCGAGGCGCAGGCGGCGGGCAAGAAGGTCGCGATCCTCAACTCGGCGCCGCTGACCGAACCGGGCACCGGCGCGTTCCTGGCGACGATCGCCGATCGCGACGACGAGGCCGGCATCGCCGCGCAGATCCTCGATGCGCGGCCGGACATCGCGCTGGGCGGCGGCGAAGCCTTCTTCCTGCCGCGCGGCGTGCGCGGTCGCCATGGCATGGGCGTCCGCGGCGACGGCCGCAATCTGGTGGAAGAAGCGAAGCGCGCCGGTTACGCGGTCGTCTTCACCCGCGACGAACTGCTGGCGCTGCCGGCCGATACCGCTCGCGTGCTCGGGCTGTTCGCGCACGAGGCCACGTTCAACGAGGCCGACGAGGGCGCACTCGCGCGCATGAAGTTGCCCGCCTTCCAGCCGCAGGCGCCGCGCTTCGACGAGATGCTCGGCTTCATCCTGTCGCGGTTCCGCGGCGCCCCGAACGGGTATTTCATCGTCGGCAACGAAGAGGGCACCGACAATCTCTCGGGCGAGAACAACGCCGTCGCCACGCTCGAAGCCGCCGCCGGCGCCGACCGCGCGATCGCGCTGGCGCTGGCCGAAGCGCGCAACGACCCGACGCTGACCGTCATCGTCGCTTCCGACTCCGACAACGGCGGCATGAACGCCACCGGCGACGATCTCGACGATCCGAAGGACCTCCCGCGCCCGCTGCCGCGACGCACCCTGGTCGGATCGCCGCTGGACAGCGACAACGGCCAGCCCTTCCTCGCCGCGCCGGACGCGCGCGGCGTGCGTCAGCCGTTCTACATCACCTGGTCGTCGGATTCCGACAGCGTGGGCGGCACCGTCGCCCGCGGCATCGGCCCGGGCGCGGCGAAGATTGAGGGCACCATCGATTCGACCGTGATCTATCGCGCGCTGTATCTCGGTCTGTTCGGGCGCGATCTGCCCTGAGCCTCGATACTGCGTCATCCCGAGCCAACGGCGAGGCACCTGCTGTTGATCGACCCGACAGCTGCGATCGTCGAGGCTTTCCTGTCGACCTCCGGTTACGCTCGCTGTCGCGGGCGCGCTGTTCCGGCATCTGCCGCCGACCGCACAAGGAAACGGACTCGCGCACGCATGCGCGAGTCCGCTGTTTTCCCCTCTCCCGCCAGGGGAGAGGGGCTCAAGCAGGCGTGATGGAGATCAGAACTCGTAGCGCAGCACCAGCTGGTACACGCGGCCGCCGGTCTCCCGCTCCAGTTCGTACTCGTCATAAGCGCGCGCGAACTGGTCGGCGATGGTGTTGAACTTGTCGAAGGTCTCGTCCTTCGACGCGTCGAGCAGATTCGAGCCGGTCAGACGCAGGGTCCAGTGCTCGCCGAAACGTTTTTCGACGAAGGCTTCGAGATCGCCGCCGTAGGTGGTGCGCACCTCTTCGCCGACGATCCGGCCGAAAGCCGCGCCCTGACGACGATAGGTGACGCCGAAGCTCATGCCCGGCGTCGGCAGCGACTGGATGAAGCCGACGTTGAGGATGTCGCGGGCCTGATCGTTGAAGCGGCGGGTGCCGAAGAAATCCTCGATCTCGCTGTCGAGCCACGAGTAATTGAGGAACACGCCGGTGTGTTCCAGCCCGATCGCCGACAGCGGCGTGGACAGATCGAACTCCAGGCCCCAGACCTTGCCGTCGCCGGTGTTGCGCGGCTGCAGCACGAACGTGCCCGGGCCTTCGTCGCCTTCGACGCCGGTGTTGGCGATCTCGATCAGATCGCGCACGTCGCGATAGAACGCATTGAGGCCGACCACGCCGCGGCGGCCGAGACGCCGTTCCCAGCCCAGATCCACGCCCCAGGCAGTCTCGGGGCGCAGATCGGGATTGCCGAGCAGATCGTTCTCGCCCAGTTCGCCGGTCAGCAGCGCCGGCGACAGCCGGTCGAAGCCGGGGCGGCGCATGGTGCGCGCGACCGACAGGCTCAGGCGCTGGCGATCGTCGAGATTCCAGCGCAGATGCGCCGACGGCAGCAGTTCGCCGTAGCG
>JBIJBH010000178.1:0-7343 GCA_044345315.1 Lysobacteraceae bacterium | reverse complement strand
TCCACACCTCGAAACCGATCTCGCCTTCCGCCGAACCGTTCAGCCCGATCGTCACCGACTGCGCACCGCCCTGCACCACCACCGGCTGCAGCCACACGCAGTCCCGCAACTCCAGCACGCCCGCGCGCAGTCCCTCCGGCACCGACGACGACACCGCCGCACGCGCCATCTCCAGATACGCCACGCCCGGCAGCACCGAGACCAACCCGTCCCCCATCCGCACACGATGGTCCGCCAGGAACGGCTCATCGCCCGTGAACTCGCTGCGGAAGGCCTGCACCGTCAGATCCGACACATTGACATGCAGCAGCGGATGCAGTCGCGACACCGCACCCGCGCCCTCGGCGCGCTGCGTACCTTCCGCACGCAGCCAGTAGCGCTCGCGCGCGAACGGGTACGTCGGCAGATTCGCGCGCAGCGGCCTGCGGCCGTGCAGTGCCGGCCAATCGATGTCGATACCGGATGTCCAGAGGACGCCGAGCTGGTCGAAATCCCTGTCGCGGAAGGCACTGGCGATGAGACTGCGCGCAGTCTCGGTCCGCCACAGTGCGCCAGCGCTCGCCGATGCGGTATCGGCATCGCCGTACCAGCCGTGCGCAGAGACATCGCCGCCGTCGATCCAGCGCGAAAGTCTTTCGATGAGTTCGCCTCGACCGGAGACCTTGATCGCCAGTCGCGACTTCATCGCCGTACGTCCGACCTGCCAGGCATGGATCGCGTCGGCGAAGCCGGCGTCGGAAACCTGCGTTTCGAGCCACTCGAGACAACGGCGCGCATACGCGACGAGAGATTGCCGATCGCGTGCGGAAAGCACGAAAAGACAGAGACCGGTTTCGGGTTCGCAAGGGATATCCGCAGGGCCGGCCTGCAGGACGACGTGGGCATTGGCGCCGCCCGAACCGAAACTGCTGACGCCGGCGAGCATCCTGGACTCGCTCCACGGCAGGCGCCGGTCGGCGATGCAGACGCCTTCAAGCAGCTCGATCTTCGGATTGAGACTGCGGAAATGGATCGTGGCCGGCAGCGCGCGGTTGCGCATCGACAGCACGATCTTGAGCAAGCCCGCGAGGCCGGCAGCGGATTCGAGGTGGCCGAGATTGCTCTTGATCGAACCGATGCGGCAGTCGTAGCCGACGGCAGGATCCGCAGCCTCCGCGAAGGCCGAGACGATGCCGCGGACTTCGATCGGATCGCCGAGCGATGTCCCGGTGCCGTGCGCTTCGATATAGCCCAGCGCGTCAGCGCGGATGCCGGCGTCTGCCCATGCGGCGAGCAGCAATTGACGCTGCTGCGCCGGATTGGGCACGGTCAGCCCGGAGGCCAGGCCGCCGTGATTGATCGCGGAACCGCGAATCAGCGCATGGATGCGGCGACCGTTCGCGATCGCATCCCGCGCTCGCTCCAGATACAGCACGACGGCGCCTTCGGCGCGGACGTAGCCGTCGGCGCCGGCGTCGAATACCTTGCACAATCCGTCTGCGGCGAGCATGCCGGCCTTGTGATAGGCGATCGAAAGGTCCGGATGGCAGATCGCGTTCACGCCTCCGACCAGCGCAGCCCGACACTCGTTCCTGCGCAGCGACTGCACGGCTGCGTGCAGGGCGACGAGCGAGGAGGAACAGGCCGTGTCGACGAGCAGACTCGGACCCTTCAGATCGAAGAAGTACGAGACCCTGTTGGCGATGACCGAAAGCGCGCTCGCAACGCCGAGATGCGCCTCCACTTCGACCCCGGAATCCTGCAGCAGTCGACTGTAGTCGCTGTTGCTGGCGCCGACGAATACGCCGACCTCGGCGCCTGCGATGTCTTCGGGCCGGATGTTGCCGTCTTCCAGGCACGACCATGCGGTTTCCAGCACCATGCGTTGCTGCGGGTCCATCAACAGCGCTTCGGCAGGCGAGATCCTGAAGAATCCCGCGTCGAACTCCTCCATGTCGCGAACGAATCCGCCGCGCCGGATCGCCGGCCACTGGCGCGGATCGGCCCAGGGTCCGCGACTGTCCGGATAGTCCTCGATCAGCGATCGGCCTTCATCGAGCGCGCGCCACAGTTGCTCCGGACTCTCGATGCCGCCGGGCAAACGACAGGCCATGCCGACGATGGCGATGTCATTGTCCGAGAAACGGAACGGGGCATTCCGATGCAACTCTTTCTCGACCGCGACGCGATCGATCGGAGCGTCGGACACCGCGGCCTCGCGGCCGACGGGCGCGTCCGCGCCCAACGTCGCCGCCGCCTTGCCAGGCGTGTTGAACTCGAAGAAGAACGATGCCGCGATGCGTTTGCCGAGCCGCGATTCGAGGCTTTCCTGAAGCTTGAGCAGACCGGCCGAGTCCAGCCCCATTTCCATGAATGGCCGATCGTCGCCGTACGATGCGCGGTCATCGGCGAGTATGCGAATGGTCTGCTCCCGGATCAGCGAAAGAACCTCGGCGCGCGAAATGACGGAGCTCAGGGCGACCACGGCTGCGCTGCGATCGGGCGCACGCTCGCGCTGCGAGAGGAGAGCGTCGCGGGCGAGGATGTCGTAGGACACCAGGACGCCGTTGTGTTCGTTCGCGGCATCCTCGGGCCTGTAGTTCGGGATCGCGCGCACGATGTCGGCGCCGTGCACGTGATGGAAAGTCAGGATCGGATCGCGATCGGCGCCATCGCGGCGGATGTAGCGCTCGAAGGATTCGCCGATGGCGGCGTCGTAACGCTTGCAGAGCGTCACGCCGACGACGCGATCGACGCCTGCGACCAGCGCGCAGCGCTGCAGCATGAACTCCAGCAGCGCGTCGCCGTAGCGCCGATCCTGAACGTCGGGATCGATGTTGACCGCGAGCAACTGCACGACCGGACCATCGTCGCGGTGCAGGCGATGGATATCGGCGGCGGTGCGGCCGACGATGTCGTCGGCGGAAGCGATTCTCTGGCTGTAGACCACGCCGAACACCCGGCCCTCGCGTTCGAGCACGAACTGTCCCTGCGGATGGCGCTCGATCCTGTTGCGGATCGTCTCGGCGGAGCTGAGCGTGTGCGACCAGCACAGGGCTTCGAGTTCGCAGAGCCGCTCCAGATCGCCCGGAGCCGCGTGGCGTATCGTGTAATCCCGTCGTTCGAATTCGTGCAGGCTGACGGCGCAGGCGCTGGATTTTTCCGGATGGCGTTTGACTCGACGGACATCGAACAGGCCGACGCGCGCCGCAAGACAGTGGAGCGCCTCGGCCGTGATCGGCCATGCACCGGACAGCGTGTCGATCGCACCCTGACAGGCCTCGATCGGGGCCAGTGCAACGCTTTCGGCGCCGGTGGCGTGCGCCTGAAGCCAGAGCAGGCGCCGGCAATCGCCGTCCTCGGTCCAATCGCGGAGATCGCGCTGCCACGCGGTCAGTACGGCGACGGGATCGACCAGGCGTCCATCCTCGTCCAGACCGTAAGGCTGCGCGGAGGCCAGTACGGACAGACCGGCGTCCGCTGCGGACGCCTCACGGCGCGACCGTGGTTTCTCGCCGGCGATCACGACCGCACAGCGGTCGCCGTCGCGGACGGTGCGGGAAGCGGCAAGCGCGACCGAAGCCTCGGCCGCAAACGCCGGGATCGCGATGCTGACGCTTTCCGAATGGCCGCTGCTTTCGCAGAGGGAGCGCACCCACTCGGCATGGCGGAAGTCCGCGCGATCTTCGGCGATCGCGATTTCCAGCGGACGACGGTTGGCCGAAGCGGCGTCTAGCCAGGAGGCGACGATCGCGGCGAGATCGTCGCGACACGCCGGGTCGAAGGGCAGATATTCGCCCGCACCGACCGCGATGTCCTGCCGCTTCCGTACGATCGAGGCCAGCAGCGGCCTGCGTCGCAATGCATCGCGAAATGACGGCGAGCAGATGAATTCGCGCGCAGACTCGCCCGGACCGCCGACGTTCGATGCCCAGCCCAGCGCCGACAGCAGGCGTGCGATCGCGGCGCGCAGCCGGGGTTGGATGCGCAGCACGGAGGAAGGGTCGGTCGCGACACCCACCGCATCGAGCACCGAAGCCGCGATCGTCGCGGTCGCGCCGCGTGCGATCGTCCATGCGCGATCCGGAGGGAGCGGAGACTCACCCGGGAAGAACAGCGCATCAATCGCGAGCGACAGGGCATCGGCCGCAGCGCCTCCTGCGGCGAACGTTTCCGGCGATGCCGCATACAGCACGGAGGCGTCGAAGGCGGCGGGCAACGGGCCGATCGAGGCCGGAGCGCGCAGCGTCCGCGCATCGTCGACGCGATCGTAGGCGCGCGCGACGAGATCCAGCAGTTTCGATGCCGCGGCCTCGACGGCGCGATCCTGCGTGGCGTCGGCGTCAGCCGGGCCCGGCCGGTGGCAGGCGTCCAGGATGGCCGCCGCGAGGTAATCAAGACCGTAGAGATGTGCGTCGCGCATCGCCTTACCCGTTGACTTGCTTGTTGTTGATCGACCGGAATCCGGCGATCCTGGATTGGACAGCAGCGCGGGCACGCGACCGGACTGACGGTCGCGTGCGACGCGCACGATCGGCGACGGCGTCGGAACTCAGAACGTCAGGCGTTCGTATTCCTCGGCATCCGGAGCGCTTTCTGTCCATAGAACCTTCTGGGCGAGTGCAGGGTCGACATCCGGCGCATACACGACATCGTCGGGCAACGCCTTCGCGACGAGATCGGTCGCGGCGACCGTCTCGGCGGACGTGCCGCGGTGACGGCGCAACGCGTCCGGCGCGGTTTGCTGCAGGTGATCCGCCAATCGCGCGATGGTCGGATACTCGAACAAAGCGCTCGGCGACAGATCGAGATCGAGCTCCGCGTTGATTTCCCTGACCAGGGACGCGATGCCCGACGAAACGACGCCGAGTTCCAGCAGAGTTCTGTCCGCCGCGAGCGAATCAGGATGGCAATCCAGCTGGCGCGCCAGGATTTCGCAGATCAATCGCGATGCGATATCGGCGGCGTTGGACGATACGATGCGAGGCGCGATCTTCGGCACGCCGGGCACGATGCCGGCGCGAGCGGATTGCTCCGGCGTCGATTGGTCGACGACAGGCGCGGCGCCATCGAGCGTGTCGACCCAGTGGCGCACGCGCGCGAACGGATAACCGGGAAGATTCACGCGCGTCGGTCCGACCGCACCGGCAGCGCCATCACGATAAAGGTCGGCCCAGTCGACATCGACCCCCTTGCTCCAGAGCTCGAGTATGGCGCCGAGGTTGTCGCTTTCCAGCCACTTGGACACGATCTGGCGCTTGAGCTGAAGATCGCGGTCGATCAGGACGACGCTGTCCGACTCGCGATCGGCGACGCCGTAGCGCGCGTTGGCCGGCACCTCGCCCGTGGCGGCGAAGGCGCGCAGACCCGCCAGCAGATCGGAGGCGGATTCCGCGCGCAGCCCGAGCCTGTGCTGCATGCCGTTGCGACCGACCTGCAGCGTGTACGCGACGCGCTGGAGATACCGCGCGTCGACGCGCCCCTTCGAATCGAGGTGATCGGCCAGATCGGACGCCCTGCGCCGCAGCTGTTCGCGATTCTTCGCGGACAACACGAACAGGCGTGCAGGCGCGGGAACGAGCTCATCGCCGGCGATGCCGCCCGCCGGGACGTGTTCGCGGACCACGAGGTGGACGTTGACGCCGCCGAAACCGAACGAGCTGATGCCGGCGGTGAGCGGCAGCGATTCGCCCGAAGGACCGGTGAACGCGCGCCACTCCCGGGTCTCGTCGGCGATGCGGAAACGGCTGCCTTCCAGCCTGATCTGGGGATTGGTCCGCTCGTAGTGCAGGATGCCGGGAATCCTGCGATTGCGGATGCACAGCAGCACCTTGACCAGCGACGCGATGCCCGATGCCGCTTCCAGATGACCGATGTTGGTCTTCACGGAGCTGACGAAGCAGGAGTTTTCCCGATCGGCCCGACCCGTCGACGGCGCCGCGTCGCGCACGCCGAGTTCCCTGAAGGCTTTGATCAGGCCGTTGAGTTCGACCGCATCGCCCATCGGTGTGCCGGTGCCGTGCGTTTCGATCAATCCCACCTGCTCAGGATCGATGCCGGCCCGTCGATACGCGTCGACCAGCACCTCGGACTGCGCATTCGGATTCGGTGCGGTCAGTCCCATCGCCCGCCCGCCGTGATTGACCGCGCTGCCCTCGATCACGCCGTAGATGGCGTCGCCGTCGGCGGTCGCGATGTCCAGTCGCTTCAGAACGACCGCGACGCAGCCCTCGCTGCGGACGTAACCGTCCGCGGCCTGATCGAATGTCCTGCATCGACCGCTCGCCGACAGCATGCCTGCGCTGGCCAGCGCAGCCTGCAGCGATGGCGTCAGCATCAGATTGACGCCACCGGCGATCGCGATCGGGCAGTCGCCCTCGGCGATGGACTCGGCGGCGCGATGGACCGCGACCAGCGAGCTGGAGCATGCGGTATCGATCGCTTCGCTGGGTCCGCGCAGATCGAGCAGATACGAGATCCGGTTCGGCAACAGGCAATGCGCCACGCCGGTCGCGGACTTGGCGGCGGCTTCGATCCCGGAGACCCTGATGACTTCGGAGTAATCGAAACCACTGACGCCGACGAACACCGCGGTCCGCGTACCGGCCAGCTCCGAGGCGCGATGGCCCGAATCCTCGATCGCATTCCAGGTCGCCTGCAGGAACAACCGCTGCTGCGGATCCATCAGCGCCGCTTCCGCGGGCGGGATCTCGAAGAAATCGGCGTCGAAACGGTCGACATCGGCCAGGAAGCCACCCCAGCGCGTCCCCTCGGAACGATCGTCGTGACCGAGGGTCTGGCGCCAGTCCCAACGATCGCGCGGGATTTCGGAAATCGGATCCGAGCCCTCGATCAGGGTGCGCCAGAATCCATCGACGGAATCGCTGCCGGGGAGGATCGCGCCGATGCCCACGATCGCGACGCCCGCGCGCACTGCGGGAGCGTTCGGACCAGCGGTGGACGCAGCCTCTTCCCGATACGGCAGCAGTGTCCGCGGCTCCGCGGCGGCGGCGCTCGGCGGCGCCTTGGCGGAGTCCGGGCCCTGCGCGAGGACGGGGCCGAGTCGATCGGCGTAATGACGCGCCAGAGCATCGCGATGCTCTTCGAGCAGATAGCCGGCGAACGCGTCGAAGGTCGGATACTGGAACAGGATGGCCGGAACCAGATCGCAGCCGTAGGTCTCGTTGACGCGTCTGATCAGATTCGCAACGCCGATCGAGTCGAGGCCGTACTCGTTCAGGCCGATGTCCGTCAGCAGACGGGACGGCTCGACCAGCAGGATGTCCGACACGGTCTGCAGCAGATCCTTGCGCAAGAGCCGGTCCAGCTCGCCGCTGTCGAGGGAGACCGAACTGCGCGCGTCG
>JBIJBH010000177.1:0-7355 GCA_044345315.1 Lysobacteraceae bacterium | reverse complement strand
TTTGCAAAGGGGGAAGACCAGCAGTTCGCGATGTCTGGCAGCGACGCTGGAAAGCTCTACACCGCTGCGTTTCACCGCTTTTTGCAAAAGGGGAGCCGGAGGGATGGCTTCAAGCCTCATCGCGCCACCATCCCACCAGCCATGCGGTGCCGCCGTGGAAGATCCAGTCCTTCTGCAGTCCCGGGATCGCATCCAGATGCGGGCCGATGCGGCCGCAGGCGGGTGCGAAGAAGGTGACCAGGCCGTTGCGGCCGAGCCGGCGCATTTCGGCGAGGGTCTTGTCGGGCTCGCTGAGGTAGTACAGCACTTCGCAGGCGGTGACCAGGTCGAAGCGGTGGCGTTCCGCGCCCCAGGGCTGGCCGAAGATGTCGGCGGCCGCGAACTGCGCCTGCGGCAGCCGCTTGCGCGCGCGTTCGACCGCCTGCGCGCTGACGTCGACGCCGTATTGCGCATCGCTGAGCCGCGCGAGGTATTCGGTCTGGTGACCTTCGCCGCAGCCCAGCTCCAGCACCGAGCCGACCCGGCCGAAGGCGCGCTCGATCACCCGGTTGGTGGCCTCGAAGCGCGCGCGTTCGAGGTCCGAGGCCATGTTCCAGGGGTCTTCGACCGTGTAGGCCAGATCCAGGCGGTCGAAGTTGTCGCTCCCGCCGACGCCGCGCAGCGCGTATTTCATCCACAGGCGGCGGCGCGCTTTGCGCAGCAGGGCGGTCGCTTTGTCGAACATCATGCGTCTCAGCGGCAATCGTCGGCGGCGGCCGGCGGCGCCCGTTCGCTCGCGACCGGCAGCGGGCGCAGCGGCGAGCTGTACCAGTCCGCGACCCGATCGCAGCGGAAATCGACCCAGGACGGGCCGTAGTGCCAACGCATGGCGTGCATGTCGAGCGGATCCCCCAGAATGTCCCGCACCCCGTTCCTGTCCATCCCCGGCGCGAGCGTGCGCGCGACGGTGCGGGCCGTCGTCGCCTCGTGCCCGGGCGTGTCGTCCGCGACCACGGAGGTCGCGACGGCTTCGCCGCCCACCCCCGTCTCCCCGGTCGCTTCGCCGGTCATGTCGTTCGCCAGGCGCCAGCCCAGCACGGCCATGGTGCACAACGATACGACGACGAACCAACGCGATATTCTGCCAAATCCGGCCGCCGCCTGCGGCGCGGCCTCGGCGTCGAGCCTGCGCCAGGCGCCTCCCGAGGGGCCCGCCACAGCCTGTTCCGGCCCATTGTCCGCGCGTCCGACGATCGCGGCGGATGTGCCTGCCGCCGGGCCCGCCGCGCCCGGCATGCGCCCGAAACGGCCGTGGAACTCGACCGCGGCATCGTAGAGCCGGTTCAATTCCTGCAGCCGTCCGGTATCCTCTGCGCTGCCGCCCAGGTCCGGGTGCAGTTTCGACACGCGGCGCCGCCAGGCGACGCGGAGCTCGGCGGGCGAGCAGTGCGCGTCCACGCCCAGTTCGCGGTAGAGCGCCGCGAAATCGGGCGCCGCGATAGTCGGCGCGGTGCTGCCGTTGCCGCCGCTCATGCCCCGCGTGTCCCCTGCGCGTCTGCGAGGGGCGCAGTGGACCGCGTCCGCGGCGGCATTGCAAGCGGCGCGTCGCGGACGAGGCGGCATCGTCCGGTGGGGACCGGAAAATGCGTTGAAGACAACGCCGACTCGATCGGCGTTGCGGCGGCACCGGGATGTGCCGCGCGCGAATCGATCATGCAAGTGATTGATTCTGCCGAGGCGAGTCCGAAACGAGTCCGAACTCGCCTCGGGCTCGCGACCGTCGGGCGAGTCCTGGAGGGACGCGACTCGGCGGCGAAAGCAATGCATGAACACGGGGGATGCGATGCGGATAGCGGAGATGCAAGCGGAGGACGGTCGCGCGCCGTCGGCCGGTCGACGGCCGCGCCTGGCGCGCGCGCTGCGTCGTGTCGGCGTACTGCCGCTGATCGGCCGCCTGCGCGCTGCGCTGCGCGCCGACGTGCGCATCCTCGCCTACCATCGCGTGCTGGATGCCGCCGAGCCTGCGGACTTCCGGTTCGATCCCGAACTGATCAGCGCCTCGCGCGAGGCCTTCCGCGAGCAGTTGGCGATCGTCGCCCGGCGCTGGTCGCCGATGCGATTCGACGAACTGGCCGACCGCCTCGCCCGCGGCCGCTCCCCGCCGCGGCGCGCGGTGCTGATCACCTTCGACGACGGCTACGACGACAATTACCGCATCGCCTATCCGCTGCTGCGCGAGGCCGGACTGTCGGCGATGTTCTTCGTCTCCACCGGCCATATCGACAGCGGCCGGCCCTACGCCTACGACTGGCTGGTGCACATGCTGTGCGTGACCGACGCCGATCGCCTGCATGCGCCGGAGCTGGGCATCGACTGGCCGCTGCCGGCGGATCTGTCCGGTCGTCGCGCGGTCGCCGGACGCATGCTCGACCGGATCAAGACCCTGCCCGCGGAAGATCAGGAAGCCCTGATCGAACGCCTGCAGCGCGCATGGTCGCTGCCGGCGGATGCCGGCCATCGCGACTGCCGGCCGATGACCTGGGCGCAGTTGCGCGAGATGCGCGAGGGCGGGATGGAGATCGGGTCGCACGGTGTCCATCACCGGATGCTGGCGAAACTGCCGCCGGCGGCGATGCGCGAGGAACTGGTGCGCTCTAAGGAACGCATCGAACGCGAACTCGGCGGCGAGGCGATCGCGATGTCCTACCCGGTCGGCGGCAGCGACGCCTACGACGACGCGGTCATGGACGCCGCGCGCGAGGCCGGCTATCGCTTCGCCTGCAGCTATCTGGCCGGCCCCGAGCGCATACGCCCGGAGTCGCGCCACGAGCTGCGGCGGATTCCGGTCGAACGGCAGATGTGCGCGGACTGGTTCGAGGGCATGCTCGCGCTGCCCGAAATGTTCTGCTACCGCTCCCGCACGCGGGTCGGCTGAGGGCCGGCGCCGGTGTTCCTCGCGATGATGGCCTATCTGTTGCTGGTGCTGATCCGGCCACAGGATTACCCGGCGCTTGTCGACAGTTTCGGCCTGCCGCTGCAGCCGATGATGCTGCTGGTCGCGGCCGGGTTCTGGCTGCTGTCGCCGCACAAGCGCTTCGACGCGCCGCACTACGCGGTGCTGCTGCTGTTCTTCGGCGTGCTGATGTTCTCGCACGTGTTCAACGGCTGGTTCGGCGGCGCGCTGGAGCAGTTCGAGAAATTCGCGCCGGTGGTGCTGGCGTTCGTGGTCTTCGCCAACGGTCTGGATCGCCGCGAGCGGGTGTTGAAGATGATGGCGGCGTTCGCGCTGTGCGCGGCGGTGCTGTCGCTGCACGGCATCGAGCAGAAGGCGCTGGGCGTCGGCTGGACCGGAATAGGCTTGTCGCAGGGGACCCGCATCCAGTACGTCGGCATCTTCAACGATCCCAACGACCTCGGCATGCTGTTCGTCGCCTGCGTGCCGATGGCGGTGTATCTGGGCAGCCGTGGCGGTCTGATGGGGCTGCGGCGGCTGTTCTGGACCGCGATCGCCGCGATCCTGGTCTACGGCATCTATCTCACCGACTCGCGCGGTTCGCTGCTGGCGCTGCTGGCGGTGATGGGCGTGTACGTGTGGCAGACCCGCGGCGTGTTCGTGGCCGGGGTGCTCGGGGTGGCCGCGATCGGAGTGCTGCTGGCGCTGCCGTCGCGCTTCAACGAGATCGATGTCGAGGAGGCCTCGGCCCAAGGGCGCGTGGATTCCTGGTACGAGGGCCTGCAGATGTTCCAGGCGCATCCGCTGTTCGGCGTCGGGCCGGACATGTATTCGGATTATCACCATCTGACCGCGCACAATTCCTTCGTGCTGATCCTCGCCGAGACCGGGATCGTCGGGTTCACGCTGTGGCTGGCGTTCGTGCTGTATTGCTTCCGGATGATGTGGGTCGGCTCGCGTCCGCCCGGCGAACTGGCCTGGCACAGCGAAGCCGCGCCCGAGTCCGACGGCGACGCCGAGACCGCATTGGCCGAGCTGGACGCGATCGAGGCGCGGATCGTCGAGGGCCGTGCGATGGCGATGACCCTGTTGCTGTCGCTGGTCGGTTTCTTCACCTGCGCGTTCTTCCTCAGCCGCAGCTACGTGATCGTGCTGTACCTG
The DNA here is from genome assembly GCA_044345315.1 of Lysobacteraceae bacterium. Lineage (GTDB taxonomy): Bacteria > Pseudomonadota > Gammaproteobacteria > Xanthomonadales > Xanthomonadaceae > Lysobacter_I. Next base: position 3,262 of record JBIJBH010000177.1, on the reverse strand, counting down.
CTGGCTGCGCTGGTGGTGGCGCACTACGTCGACATGCGTCGCGACGATCCCGCGTTGCCCGGATTCGCGTTCGCCGACGATCTGCTGCTGTGGCCTATCGTCGGCGTCGCCGGCGCGGTCGGTCTCTACGTGATGGTCAAGGTCCTGCTGGTGATGCAATGACGCTGCGCGCGCGCACCCTCCGCAATACGCTGTTCTCCTCGGTGGCGATGTACACCGAGTTCGCGCTGGGCATGCTCACCTCGATCCTGATCGCGCGCCATCTCGGGCCCGAAGGCTTCGGCGCCTACAGCGCGGCGATCTGGCTGGTCGGCATGGGCGTGGCCGCGACCAACTCCGGCACCGCGAGCGCGGCGATCAAATTCGTCGCCGAACTGCGCGGCGCCGGGCGCGAGTCGCTGGTGCGGCCGCTGGTGGCCTGGCTGCGTCGCGCCCAGCGCGGATTTCTCGCGGTGGTGCTGGCGCTGGGCGCGCTGGCGCTGTGGCTCGCCGGGCATCGGGTGGCGCCGACCTTCGATCACGGCCTGCTGTTCGCGTTTCTGGTGGTCGCGATCGCACTGCGCGCCGGCTACATGTTCAACATCGGCGTCGCCAAGGGGCTGGAGAATTTCCGCATCAACGCGATGGTTGCCGTGGTCTCGACGCCGCTCAATCTTGCCCTGGTGGCCGCGGCGATGTGGTTCGATCTGGCGGTCGAATGGCTGCTCGCCGTGTTCCTGGTCTCCAGCGTCGTTTTCTACGCCATGTCGCGCAGTCAGCTGCGGCCGCTGCTGCCGCCGGGCGACGATCGTCCGATGCTGCCGCCGGATCTGCTGCCGCGTGTGCGTCGGCAGATGCTGTACAGCACGCTCATCGTCACCGTCGGTTTTCTCGTCGCCAGCGAGGTCGAGGTGATCTTCCTCACCGCCTACGCCGATGCCCATGCCGCCGGCCAGTTCAAGGTCGGTTACCAGCTCGCCAGCGGCGCCGCGACCCTGGTCCCCGGCGTGTTCGGCGCGCTGCTGCTGCCGATGATGGCCAATGCGCTCAGCCAGGGTCGCGAAGTCGCCGGACATCGCTTCGCCGCGTCCACCGCGTATCTGATGCTGCTGGCCGCGCCGCTGGTCGCGTTCGGCGTGGTCCTGTCGGATCCGGCGATCGATCTGCTCTACGGCCCCGAGTACGAGGACGCCTCGACCGTGTTCGCGGTCTGCCTCGCCGGCACCGCGCTGATCGCCAGCGCGCAGGGCGCTTCCAGTCTGCTGATCAGCGCCGATCGCCAGCGCGCGGTGCTGGTGCTGATCCTGATCTGCGGTGCGCTGAAGCTCGGTCTGGACGCTTGGCTGATCCACATCGACGGCCTCCGCGGGGCGTTGATCGCATTCTCGATCGTGGCCGCAGTCAACGTGGCGTCCTACGTCACCCTCGCGATCCGCGAATGCGGCGCCGCGCCGGACTGGGGCCGGCTCGGGCGCACGATTCTCGCCAGCGCGCTCTGTGCGTCGCCGTTGCTGCTGATCCATCATCACCTGCCGCCGCTGGGCGAACTGGCGGTCGGCGCCGGGCTTGCGCTGTTCTATCTGCCGGTCACGCTGGCGCTGGGCTGCTGGACCCGCAACGACATCGCGCACATGCGCCAGCTGCATCAGCGCCTGCTGCGCGGACGGCCGCGGCTGGGCGCGCGGTTGCTCGACTGGGCGCAGGCGCGCGCACCGGGCGCGGCGGAAGTCGTGCCATGAGCAGGGTCTACGAAACGCTGTTCCGAAGGGCGCTGTATCCGGCCTACGAATCCGGCCTGCGCCGGCGGCGGACGCTCGCGTATCTGCGCGACTACGAGCGCGACCAGTGGCGATCCGCCGACGAGCTGCAGGCGCTGCAGTGGCGCAAGCTGCAGGCGCTGATCGTGCACTGCTGGGAGCGCGTGCCGTTCTACCGGCAGTGGTGGAGCGAGGCGGGCATGGCCTCGCCCGCGGACATCCGCGATCGCACCGACTATGCGCGGCTGCCGCCGTTGACCAAACCGGTGATCCGCGAACACGCCGAGGCGATGATCGCGCCCGAACATCGCGGCGCCCTGTATTTCAAGAGCACCGGCGGTTCCACCGGCGAGCCGCTCCGCTTCGGCTACACACGCGAGAGTTACGAGCGGCGGGTCGCGGTGATGTTCCGCGGCTATGGCTGGTCGGGCGCGCATCTCGGCCAGCGCACCGTCTACCTGTGGGGCGCGCCGGTGGCGGCGCCGGCGGGTTTCGCGCTGTTCAAGGACCGGCTGTACCACGCCGCGTTCAACCGGCGCATGCTCAACGCCTTCGACATGGACGAGCGGCGCATGGCCGAGTACGCCGACGCCATCGACCGCTTCCGCCCCGAGACGATCGTGTCCTACGTCGGCCCGCTGGTCGAGTTGGCGCAGTGGATCGAACGCCACGGTCGCCGCCCGCACCGGCCGCAGCGCATCCTCGGCGCCGCCGAGGCCCTGCATCCGCATCAGCGCGCACTGCTCGAACGGGTGTTCGGCGCGCCGGCCTACGACACCTACGGCTGCCGCGAATTCATGCTGATCGCGGCCGAATGCGAACACCGCGACGGCCTGCATCTGAATACCGATCATCTGCACGTGGAATTCGCCGCCGGCCCCGACGCGACCGGGCCCAGCGATCTGATCGTGACCGATCTGCACAACCACGGCATGCCGCTGATGCGCTACGTCAACGGCGATCTGGGCACGCCCGGCGCCACGACCTGCGCCTGCGGCCGCGGCCTGCCCAAACTGGCGAAGGTCGATGGCCGCAAGCTCGACGCCCTGCGCTTGCGCGACGGCCGCCTGATTCCCGGCGAGTACATCGTCTACGTGTTCCTGCCGGTGAAGGGCGTGAAGCAGTACCAGGTCGTGCAGCGCGGACCCGACGCACTGCGGGTGCGGCTGGTGCCGGATGTCGACTACGACCCCGCGGTGCACGACATGATCCGCGACGGCATCCGCAAACTCGCCGGCGACGGCATCGCGATCGCGTTCGAGACCGTGGATGCGATCGCGCTTACCGCCAGCGGCAAGCGCCGCGTGGTCGTCTGCGAGCTGCCGGAATGAGCGCCGCGTCGCGCCCGTCGCTGCGGATCCTGCACGTGGTCGAGAACCTCGAACGCGGCGGGCTTGAGCGGATGGTGATCGATCTGGCCGCCGCCCAGCGCGCAGCCGGGCATGCGGTGCGCGTGATCTGCCTGTACGCGCCCGGCGCGCTGGCCGATGAGCTGACCGTGCAGGGCATCGCGGTGCATGCCTGCG
>JBIJBH010000175.1:0-7381 GCA_044345315.1 Lysobacteraceae bacterium | reverse complement strand
CTGGTCCAGGGCCATCGCCCGGTCGAGCACCAGCTCGCGCTGTTCGGCGTCGAGGATGCCCTGCTGTTCGAGGAACATCAGGAAGCCGCGGCCGTCGACGTCGAGCTTGTCCAGCTCCGGCCCGAAGAACACCCGGGTCGGGCCGTCGGTGCGCGGCGCGGCGGGCGCCGGACGGCGCTCGGCGAGACCGTCCAGCCAGTCGAAGGCCTTGTGGATTTCGGCCGGACTGAAACCGGCCTGCAGCAGGCCCTGGCGCAGCGAATCGCGATCTCCACCGAGATCGACGTCCTGGGCGATGTAGTGCTCGAACAGATAGAGCAGTACATCGAGGATGCTTTCTTTCATGGCCCCTGACTTGCGCCGCCGGGCGCACTGGAAAGGATGGCAGCAGACCGTCGGCTGTAACGACCGTGCTCGACCGCGACCCGCCCCTGCAACTCCATGGTCAGGAGCATGGAGGACAGGGCGGCGGCCGTCAATCCGGTGCGTTCGACGAGCTGATCCATGGTATTGGGGTCGTGACCGAGGGCGGACCACAAGCGGTCGTGGTCGGGGTCTCCGTCCCGGGCCTGGTCGGCAGCGGGTTTGCCCTGGTTGGCGGCTTGTCGGGCGGGCGCTCCGGCGGCGTCCAGGCGGCGGCGCAGCTCGCCGCGCAGGGCCCCGGCCCAGGTGCCCAGCGCCGCGACGACCTCGTCGGCGGACTCGACCAGGGCGGCGCCGTCGCGGATCAGCCGGTGACAGCCGCGGGCCATCGGGTTGTGGATCGAGCCCGGCAGGGCGAAGACCTCGCGCCCGGCCTCGGCCGCGAGCCGGGCAGTGATCAGCGCCCCGGAGCGCTGCGCGGCCTCGATCACCAGGGTGCCGAGGCTGAGCCCGGCGAGGATCCGGTTGCGGCTCGGGAAATGCTCGCGGCGCGCGCCGGTGCCGGGCGGATGCTCGCTGACCACCGCGCCCTCGGCGGCGATCCGCGCCAGCAGGCCGGCGTGTTCGCGCGGATAGGGCACATCCGGCCCGGTGCCGAGCACGGCCACGGTCAGGCCGCCGACCTCCAGCGCGGCCTCGTGCGCGGCGCGATCGACCCCCGCCGCCAGCCCGCTGCCGACCGCGAATCCAGCCTCGGCCAGGGCCCGGGCGAAGGCGCGGGCGTTGTCGCGGCCGCCGGCGGTGGGGCCGCGGCTGCCGACCACCGCCACCGCCGGATGCCACAGCCGGGCCGGGTCACCGGCCACGAACAGCCCCGGCGGCGGGCTGCCGGCACGGCGCAGCAGCGGCGGGTAGTCGGGATCGTGCCAGCCCAGCAGGTGATGGCCGGGCTGCCGCAGCCAGACCCGGCAGCGCGCGAGCAGATCGGGGTCAAGCGCCGCGGGATCGCCCTCCAGGGCGCGGATCTGCGCCGGCATCAGCCCGGCCCTCCGCCACTGTTCGCGCGGCAGGGCGCGCACGGAGGCGGGGCCGCCGGCGAGATCGAGCAACTCCCGCCGCGGCGCATCCGGGCCGGCGGGCAGGATCAGGGCGAGCAGGGCTTCGGTATCGGCATCGAGGGTGTCCATGCCGACATGCTGGCCCGGAAACGACGACGGCGCCGTCGGGCGCCGTCGCGTCTTGCCGTAGGGAAATCCTTACCCCGGGACATGAAAACGCCGAAAGTCCGGGCGTTTCCGCGGCACACGGATGTGCCGCTCGCGACAGCCCGCCAGCGGGCTGTCGGCGGGAGCGAGTCCGAATTCAGTTCGGACTCGCGACCACCGAACAAGTCCTGGACGGACTTGTTCGGTGTTCAATCACTTCGCATCCGGGTGCTTCAGGCGATAGCCGACCCGGCTGGGCTTCTCGCCCTGCATCACCAGACCGTAGCTGACCTTGTCGAAGGTGCGGAAGATCATGACGTGGCCGGCGTATTCGTCCGGCAACTGCACGCGGCGGCCCTTGGGCACGGTCTCGTCGCCGCGCCAGTAATCGGTCTGCACGCGGTCGACGACGTTGCTGCCCTGACGCCAGACCGACAGCACGGTGCCGTTGTCGATGCCGTCCTCGCGGCCGACCGACAGCGCGAGCACGTCGCGCGGGCCGCCGCTGGTCAGCGAGCTGGCGACCGCGAGCACCCGCGCCTTGTTCTCGTCCAGCGCCTGCTTCGGCGGGTGCGGGAAGAACTGCAGGTCGTAGGGCTGGGCGTCGACCGGGATCAGGCGATCGCCGACCCGCACTTCGAGGTGCTTGTTGTCCAGCTCCAGGGTCGTGACCTCGACATCGCCTTCCATCAGCTTGGTCACGGTGCCGGCGCTGACCTTCATCAGCTCATGGCCGAGCTGTTCACGGCCGACATCGGCGCCGGCGGTATCGCTCCACGGGCTGCCGAAGCCGGGCACCAGCTTGCCGCGGAAGTCGTAGTGGTTGCGGGTGAGCATGTCGCAGCACTCGCGCTTGCCGATCCGCACGTAACGGGTGGTCGGGCGCACCACCAGCCAGCGCTGGCCGACCTGCGCGCCTTCCAGGCCGCGGACGTAGGCCAGATGGCCGGGCGAGGCGCGGGCGATGTCCTCTTCCAGACCGACCACATGCGGCAGGTCCTCGAAATCGTCGACCACGCGCAGATCGCGCAGGTAGGCCTCGATCTCGGACAGGTTGATCGCGTTGATCGGCGCTTCGTTGCGCGGGCCGAGCTGCTGCAAGCCGACGCGATCGAGATAGGCGAGGCTGATCACGTCGCCCGGATAGATCAGATGCGGGTTCGCGATCTGCGGGTTGGCCTGCCAGATTTCCGGCCACAGCCAGGGCTTCTTGAGGAAGCGTCCGGCGATGTCCCAGAGCGTGTCGCCACGCTTCACCACGTAGGTGTCGGGGTGGTCGCCGCGGAACTCCTGGGCCACCGCGAAGGTGCCCACGGTGAGGAGGGCGGCGGCGCTCACCACCTTCAGACGGTGAGAAACGCGCTTAAGGATGCTGGCCATCTACTTGCTCCCCTTGGGATTTTCCCCAACACAACGGCCGCACTATAGCCCACAAAACCCGGCCTTTGGCAAGCGGGAACGGGTACACTGTCCCGGTTCCGGGCCTCAGGCCCGCCCCCGGCGCCGCAAACATGACGCTCCTCTCAATTCTCGAATTTCCCGACCCCCGGCTGCGGACCAAGGCCCGGCTGGTCGAACCGTCCGAAATCGGTACCCCCGAATTCCAGACCCGCCTGGACGACATGTTCCAGACCATGTACGAGGCCCCGGGCATCGGCCTGGCCGCCAGCCAGGTGGACGACCACCGCCGGTTCATGGTCATGGACATCAGCGAGGAGAAGACCCAGCCGCTGGTGTTCATCAATCCCCGGATCGTCAAGGAAGACGGCCATCAGGTGTACCAGGAAGGCTGCCTCTCGGTCCCCGGCATCTTCGCCGACGTGACCCGCGCCAACGTCATCACCGTCGAAGCCCTCGACCGCCACGGCCAGCCCTTCACCCTCGAAGCCGACGGCCTGCTGGCGATCTGCATCCAGCACGAGATGGACCACCTCGAAGGCAAGCTGTTCGTCGACTACCTCTCCGCGCTCAAGCGCGAGATGGTGCGCAAGAAGCTGGAGAAGGCGCGGCGCAGCAGCGCCGCCTGAATCCGCCACCGGTAGAGCGGCCTTCAGGCCGCTGCTCTCCTTCCGGAGCAACGGCAGCGGGCTGAAGCCCGCTCTACCCCGCGTTGTCATCCCGAGGCGAAGCCGAGGGACCTGCTTTGCGATTTGCTCTCTTCAGATTGTTCGACTGCGGAATCGGATCAAGGGACGATGAGTCGCACGCTTTCCATCATCGGTATCGCACTCACGATCGCCTACCTGGGTGCGCTGTGGTTTCTCTTCGAGGGAAGACTCGTCGAAATCATGCTGATGAAGCCGAATGAGATCGGCGATCTGCTGGCCGGAGCCTTTGGGCCGCTGGCGATTCTGTGGTTGATTCTTGGGTTTTTCCAACAAGGGGTTGAGTTGAGGCAAAACACACGAACTCTGCAACTTCAGGAGGAAGCGCTCAGAGCACAAGTCTCTGAGTTGAATGCGTCCGTTGAACAACAACGGCAACTTGTAGAGATTTCGAGAAAGCAAATGGAGGCAGAGCTGGAGGCTCTTCGCGTCGAAAATGAAAATCAAAGAATAGCGGCACAACCGAAATTTGTTTTTCATGGCTGCGGCGGAAGAATATCTGACGAAGTGTGTACATACAGCACAGCCATAAGGAACATGGGCAGCCCGGTTACGAACGTAGTTTTCTCATTTTCTCCGGCAGTAAAGTCCACAACAATCACTGTTGTTCACACATGGGACGCTGGCGAAAAAAAAGGGATGCAATGGGAATATCACTCTGGCTTGGCACAAGAAGAAACCGTTCTGAAGATTTCTTTTACGGACACTATAGGATCAGTCGGTGAACAAAGATTCTTGCTCACTCCCGACATGGAGTCGAATTGGCGACAAATTTCTTTTTCTCAGATCTCGTAATGATTCGCTTTGATTCTCAAGTTAAGAATTATCTATGACCCTCCGCATCATCTTCGCCGGCACTCCCGCCTTCGCCGTTCCCTGTCTGCGCGCCGCGGCGAAGTACGGGGAAGTGGTCGCGGTCTACACCCAGCCCGACCGGCCCGCGGGGCGCGGGCGGGCGCTGGCGATGTCCCCGGTGAAGCTGGAGGCGCTGCAGCGCGGGATCGAGGTGCTGCAGCCGGAAACGCTCAAGGAAAAAGCCTCGCGCGATGCGCTGCGTGCGCTCAAGCCCGATCTGATGGTGGTGGTCGCCTACGGCCTGATCCTGCCGCAGAAGGTGCTGGACATCCCGACCCACGGCTGCTGGAACGTGCACGCCTCGCTGCTGCCGCGCTGGCGCGGCGCGGCGCCGATCCAGCGCGCGATCGAGGCCGGCGACACCGAGACCGGCGTCTGCCTGATGCAGATGGAAAAGGGGCTGGACACCGGCCCGGTGCTGCTGTCGCAGACGATCGCGATCGGCGCGCAGGAGACCGGCGGGCAGTTGCACGACCGCCTGTCCGAGCTCGGCGCGCAGGTGCTGGCCGACGGCCTCGGCCTGCTGCGCGCGGGCATCCATCCGCGGCCGCAGCCGCAGCCGGCCGATGGCGTGACCTACGCGCACAAGCTGGACAAGCACGAGGCGAAACTCGACTGGACGCAGCCGGCGGTCGCGCTGGCGAACAAGGTGCGCGCCTTCGATCCGTGGCCGGTCGCCGAGGCGATGCTGGCGGGCGAGCGCGTGCGCATCCACGGCGCGATCGCCATCGATACCACACCGGCTATCGCGCACGAACGCGCACCGGGCAGCGTGATCGCCGCGGGCCGCGAAGGCATCGACATCGCCTGCGGTCAGGGCGCGCTGCGGATCCGCAGCCTGCAGCGCGAAGGCGGCAAGGTCGTCACCGCGGCGGACTATCTCAACGCGCGGCGGGATCTGAAGTGAGCGCCCGGATGTCGGTTGCGGGAGAGCCCTCCCCGTCCACGCTCCTGTGGGAGCGACGCAAGTCGCGACGAACCGCGGCAGCGCTGTCCGAAAGCGGTCGCGACTTGCGTCGCTCCCACTGTGGTGCCCGTCGCGACTTGCGTCGCTCCCACAATCGCAACGAGTGCGGTCGATGACGACACCACACGCCGGCACCGCCGCCCGCCTCGCCGCGGCGCGCATCCTCGACGCGGTGCTGCACCGCGGGCGCTCGCTGAAGGGCGAATTCGCGAACGCGCTGCCGGCGCTCGACGACCCGCGCGACCGGGCGCTGGTCGAGGCGATCTGTTTCGCCGCGCTGCGCGAACGTACGCGCTACGCGGCGGCGCTGCAGGGCTGGGTCGCGAAACCGCTGGGCAAGCGCGACGACCCGCTGCGCGCGCTGCTCTACGTCGGCTTCGCGCAGATCGACGCGCTGCGCCTGCCCGCGCACGCCGCGGTCGACGCCACGGTCGAGGCCGCGCGCGCGCTGGGTCGCGCGCATCAGGCCGGGATGGTCAACGCCCTGCTGCGGCGGGCGCTGCGCGAAGGCTTGCCGGCGGCCGATCCGGCGGCGTGCTGGCCGGACTGGCTGCTGGCGGAAGTGCGCCGGGACTGGCCGCAGCAGGTCGAGGCGATCCTCGCCGCGAGCGCGGCGCCGGCGCCGCTGTGGCTGCGGGTGAATCGACGCCGGACCACGCGCGAGGCCGCGCTGCAGGCGCTGCAGGCGGCCGGCATCGCCGCCGAGGCGCATCCGACCCTGCCCGACGCGCTGCGCCTCGACGACTCGCGCGCGGTCGCCGACCTGCCCGGGTTCGCCGAGGGCCTGCTCTCGGTGCAGGATGCCTCGGCGCAGGCGGTGGCCGAGGCGCTGGCGCCCGCCCCCGGCGCGCGCGTGCTCGACGCCTGCGCCGCGCCCGGCGGCAAGGCCGCGCACCTGCTCGAACGCGAACCGACCCTGCGGCTTACCGCGCTCGAGGTCGATCCGCGTCGTCTGCGCCGCACCGCCGACACCCTGCAGCGGGTCGGCGTGGATGCCGCCGTCGTGCTCAGGGCCGTGGATGCGACCCAACTCGCCGCATGGTGGGACGGCACGCCGTTCGACGCGGTGCTGATCGACGCGCCCTGCTCTGCCACCGGCATCGCGCGCCGGCAGCCGGACATCCTGCTGCATCGCAAACCGGCCGACATCGACGCGCTCGTGTCCACCCAGGCCTGGCTGCTGGATGCGCTGTGGCCGGTGCTCGCGCCCGGCGGCGCCCTGCTCTACGCCACCTGCTCGATCCTGGCCCGCGAGAACGCGGCGCAGGTCGAGGCCTTCCTCGCCCGCACCGCGGACGCCATCGCCGAACCGCTGCCCGAGACCTTCGGCCATCCGGCCGGGCCCGGCCGCCAGCGCCTGCCCGGCGAGGACGGCATGGACGGTTTCTTCTACGCGCGGCTGCGCAAGCGCGACGCCGACGCTGGATAAGGGCGCGGCCCGGCCCTGAGGTATCCCCACGTTTTTTGCAAAAAATCCCGAAAAGTGCACTAGCCATGCCATCCGTCAGCCGGCGAAGGTTTTGATCTTGATCTGCCGGGGCCCCTGGTTGCGGCGGGATTCGCGGATCAGGCCCGAAGGGCGCGCGGCAGGACGCCGCGCGTTTTTCGACAAGACAGGGATGTCTTGTCGAAAAACCCCGCGAATTCCGCGGACCCGGCGCGCAGCGCCGGGCGCAACCGACGGGGTGTGCTTTCTTTGGGCCACTCTTTCTTTGCACAAGCAAAGAAAGGTGGCTCGCTCGCGGCAGCGAGCGAAACCAAGGGACGAGAGGAAATCCTTGACGATCACCACTTTCGAATCGATCAAAAGCAGGTCCCTCGCCGATGGCTCGGGATGACAGAAGATGGTCGAATCGGCTTAAGCCCTTGAGCCACTGGAGGAAAAC
>JBIJBH010000174.1:0-7401 GCA_044345315.1 Lysobacteraceae bacterium | reverse complement strand
TCTCGATCCCCAGGAGCGTCTGTTCGTCGAAGTCGCGTGGGAAACGCTGGAAGATGCCGGTTATTACCCCGAATCGCTGGGCGGCGGCGAGGGTTCCGACAGCGTCGGCGTCTACGTCGGCGCGGTGTGGGCGATGTACCAGACCATCGGCGTCGAGGAGAAACACTGTGGTGGCGATCAGGCGCCGAACTCCTTCCTGTGGAGCATCGCCAACCGCGTTTCGTACGCGATGAACCTTTCGGGTCCGAGCCTGACCGTCGACACCGCCTGTTCGTCGAGCCTGACCGCGTTGTACCTCGCGTGCGAAGCGCTGTACGCCGGCGAATGCGGCTCGGCGATCGTCGGCGGCGTCAATCTCGATCTCCACCAGAGCAAGTGGGACATCAATCTTTCCGGCGGCGCGTTGTCCAAGGACGGGGTGTGCCGCAGTTTTGGTCAGGGCGCGAACGGTTACGTGGCCGGCGAGGGTGTCGGCGCCGTCTACATCAAACCGCTGGCCAAGGCTCTGGCGGACGGCGATCGCGTCTACGGCGTGATCAAGAGCGCGGTCGTGAATCACGGCGGGCGCACCAGCGGCTTCGTGGTGCCCAACCCGAAGGCGCAGACCAATCTGGTGCGCGAGGCGATGCGCCGGGCCGGCGTGTCGCCGGCCAGCATCGGTTACATCGAAGCCCACGGCACCGGCACCGAACTGGGCGATCCGCTGGAGATTTCCGCGCTCAACAACGCGTTCAGGGATTCCGGTCTGCCCGTGCGCGCGTGCTCGGTGGGTTCGCTCAAATCGAATATCGGCCATCTCGAAGCCGCTGCCGGCGTCGCCAGCCTGACCAAGGTGCTGCTGCAGATGCGGCATCGTCAGCTGGTGCCCTCGCTGCATTCCGCGGTGCTCAACGAGCACATCGACTTCGAACGTTCTCCGTTCCGGATCCAGCAGGAGCTGGAGCCGTGGACGCCGATGCACGTCGACGGGACCCCGCAGCCCCTGCGTGCAGGCATCAGTTCCTTCGGCGCCGGCGGGGCCAACGCGCATGTCGTGGTCGAGAGCTGGGAGGCCGTGCCTTCGGCCGAGCCGGAGGCGCCTCCCGCGTCTCACATCATTCCGCTTTCCGCCCGCAACGAGGCGCAGCTGGCGGAGGCCGCCCGCCGTCTGCGCGACTTCGTCGAAAGCGCCGATCCTCAGCCGTCGCTGCGGGATGTCGCGTTCACGCTGCAGATCGGTCGCAAGGGCTTCGAGCACCGTGTCTGCTTCGTCGCCCGCAGCCATCGGGAACTGATCGCCCGCATCGATGCGTTCCTCGGCGGGCGCAGGAGCGACGGTGTGTTCGCGGGCAACGTCAAGAACGCGGACGCGGTCGTGCGCCTGATGAACCGTTCGGAGCGCGAGCAGGTCATCGGTCTGCTCGCGCGGCGACGCGATCCGGGCAAGCTCGCCAGACTGTGGGTCGACGGGTTGCTTCACGAATGGCGCGGTTCGAGCGTCGTCGCCAGCGGCGTGCGGATATCGCTGCCGACCTATCCTTTCGCCGACAAGCGCCACTGGGTGCCGATATCGATCCCGAACGGCGCCACGCCGACCCGGGCTACCGCGGCGATCCATCCACTGGTCGACAGCAACGAGTCCACGTTCGAGAAGCAGGTCTTCCGCAAGAGCTTCCACAACGGCGAATTCTTCATCTACGACCATCTGGTCATGGATGTGCCCACGCTGCCCGGCGTCGCTTATCTCGAACTGGCGCGCAAGGCCGGCGAGCTGGCCGCGGATCTGCCCGTGCGCAAGCTGCACAACATCGTCTGGGTGAGCCCGATCGCGGTCAAGGGCGCCGAAGCCAGCGATGCGTGGATCGAGCTGAAGCCCGCCAACGACGGCGTGCGCTTCGAGGTCTTCGGCGATGTCGAGGGCCGCAAGATCCTGCACTCGCAGGGCCGGATCAGTTACGCCGCGGATGTGCCGGAAGACGAGCATCTCGATCTCGACGCGATCCGCTCCCGCTGCGAGAAAGTCATCGAAGGTCGAGACGCCTATCCGTTGTTCAAGGCGTTCGGCCTGAATCTCGGGCCGAGCTTCCAGTCGCTGCAGGAAGTCTATCGCGGGCCCGGAGAGACGCTTGGGCGGCTGAAGCTGCCGGAGTCGCGCCTCGGCGACCTGACTTCGATGTTGCTGCATCCTTCGCTGGTCGACGGCTCGCTGCAGGCCGGCGTCGCCGCCCAGCTCGGCGATTCCAGCGGCGACATGCTGGTGCCGTTCTCGATCGGCGAGGTCGAAGTTCTGCATCCGCTGCCAGCCGAATGCTGGAGCCATGTCACCGAGATGACGCGCGAGGGCGCCGAAACTTCGCGCGTTTCGCGCAAGAACGTCACCATCGTGGATGCGACCGGCAAGGTGCTGGTCCGGATCAAGGAAGCGACCGGCGTGCCGATCGCCGAGGTCCACAAGTCGGCGGAAGACGACGGCTTCTCCAAGCTTTTCTACTCGCCGGAATGGATCGCCGCGCCGCTCTCTCCGAGCCGTGTGTCGCTGGACCGGCCTTCGACCGGCATCCTGCTGTTCGACGAGGACGCCGGTCTGCGCGACGCCTGCCGCGCCGCGTTCGACGCCGAGAGCCAGCGCCATCGGATCCTGCTCGCCCGCCCGGCGTCCGCCTTCGCCGAAGCCGGAGCCGATGGATTCGAATTCGATCCCGCGGACATCGCCCAGTTCGAACGCGTGATCGCCTCGGCGATGTCCGCGGGCACGCTCGATGCGATCTGCATCGCCTGGCCGCTGCGCAGCGTCGCCGGCGGAGACGCATCGCTCGAAGACCGTCTGGAACGCAGCGTCTACGCGACGCTCGGGGTCTGTCAGGCACTGTCGCGGATGAAGCTGCAGGACCGGATCCAGGTGATCTTCCTGCATGCGATCGTCGACGGACGCGCCGCGGTCGAGCACGAGGCGATCGCCGGCCTGTTCCGCGCGATGCATCTGGAATTCCCGAAAGTGCGCTGCCGCGTGCTGGGGCTCGCCGTCTCGGGCGACGATGCCGCGAATGCGCTGCAACAGCGCGCGGGTGAGATTCTGCGCGACGAGACCCGCGACGATGCGGCCGAAGCCGTCGCCGTCCGCCATGTCGACGGCGAACGGCAGATGCGCAGCCTCAGGCAGTTCCCGCTGCTCGATCACGCCAAGGCGGCGGACGCGTCCCATCTGCCGCGCGATGAAGGCGTGTATCTGATCACCGGCGGTGCCGGCGGGCTGGGTCTGATCTTCGCGGAGGATCTGGCGCGGCGTCATCGCGCGCGGTTGGTCCTGACCGGACGTTCGCCGCTCAGTCCGGCGATCGATGCGGCCTGCGCGAAGATCGCGGAACTCGGCGGCGAAGCGGTCTATCTCGCCGCGGACATCGCCGACATCGAAGATACGCGGCGTCTGGTCGAACGGGCGCGCGAGCGTTTCGGCGCCATCAACGGCGTGATTCACAGCGCCGGCGTGCTGCGCGACTCCTACGTCCGCAACAAGACCCGGGAAGATTTCGAGGCGGTGCTCGCGCCCAAGGTCCGCGGCACCCACAATCTCGACGAATGCACCCGCGACGAGCCGCTCGATTTCTTCGTGCTGTTCTCGTCGATGGCCGCGATCGCGGGCAACGCCGGCCAGAGCGACTACGGCTACGCGAACCATTACATGGACAGCTTCGCGTTCGCGCGCGAGGCGCTGCGCGCCGAAGGGCAGCGCAAAGGCAGGACGCTCAGCCTCAACTGGTCGCTGTGGGCCGACGGCGGCATGCGCGTCGACGAACAGACCGAGCAGATGTTCAAGACGCTCGGCATGAAATTGCTGCCCACGGACACCGGCACCACGGCGATGCTGGACGCGCTCGCTTCGGAGGTCGTCCAGCTGGCGGTGCTGGAAGGCGTCCGCGACAAGATCGAGCTGGCCTGGGGCCTGCGCAAGAAGCCGCAACCGGCCGCAGCGCCGGCGGCGCCCGCAGCCGCGGCCGGCGGCGCCCCGGGAACCGATCTCGCCGCGCTGGTCCAGGAGCGCCTGACCCGGATCGCGATGGAGTTCCTGAAGCTGGAAGCCGAGGATATCTCGCCCGACAGCGTGCTGCTCGATCTCGGCTTCGATTCGATCGGCCTGACCACCTACGCCAACAGCATCAACGATGCGTACGGCGTTGATGTCACGCCCGTGCTGTTCTTCGACTATCCCTCGATCCGCGAGGTCTCCGCGCATCTCGCGGCCGAGCGTCGCGAGGATGTTGCCAGGGCCCATGCGGCCGACGCCGCAACCGCAGATTCCGGTGCCGCTGTGCCGTCTGCTTCGGCGTCCGCCCCGGCCGCGAAGGCGATCCAGTTCGGCAAGGGCTGGAATCCCGCATCCGTCTCGGCCGACGCGCCGGCGCAGACGATGGCCCCGTCGAATCCCCAGGACCGTTTCGCGCACATGCCCATCGCGATCGTCGGCATGAGCGGCGTGATGCCGCAGTCCGACGATCTCCGCGAATTCTGGGAGCATCTGCGCAACGGCGACGATCTCATCACGGTCATTCCGGAAGATCGGTGGGACTGGGAGGAGTATTTCGGCGACCCCTTCAAGGAGGCGAACAAATCGAACTCCAAGTGGGGCGGCTTCATGAAGGAAGTCGACAAGTTCGACGCCCTGTTCTTCGGCATCTCCAAGCGCGAGGCGCAGATGATGGATCCGCAGCAGCGGATCTTCCTGGAGACGGTGTGGAAGGCGATCGAGGACTCCGGTCACCGCGTTTCTGATTTCTCGGGCACCAGAACCGGTCTGTTCGTCGGCGCCGCGACCAACGACTACGTCGATCTGATGAACCGTCTGGACATCGATCTGGACGGCTATTCCGCTTCGGGCAATTCGCATTCGGTGCTGGCCAACCGGGTGTCGTTCCTGCTCAATCTCCGCGGGCCGAGCGCGCCGATCGACACGGCGTGCTCCAGTTCGCTGGTCGCGATGCATCGCGCCATCGAATCGATCCACACCGGCAGTTGCGACATGGCGATCGTCGGCGGCGTGCAGGTGATGATCAGCCCGGCCGCCTACATTTCGTTCGGCATGGCCGGGATGCTCAGCAACGACGGCAAGTGCAAGACCTTCGACAAGCGCGCCGACGGCTATGTCCGCGGCGAGGGCGTCGGCGCGGTCGTGCTCAAGCCGCTCGACAAGGCCGAATCGGACGGCGACCACGTCTATGCCGTGGTCCGGGCGACCGCCGAGAACCACGGCGGCAAGGTCACGACCCTGACCGCGCCGAATTCCGCGGCGCAGGCCGAACTGCTGATCGAAGCCTACGAGAAGGCGAAGATCGATCCGGTGCGCGTCGGCTACATCGAGTGCCACGGTACCGGCACGGGTCTGGGCGACCCGATCGAAATCCAGGCGTTGTCCAAGGCGTTCGCCGAACTCTACAAGCGCCGCGGCCTCAATGCGGGCGGCGCCGCGCACTGCGGTCTGAGTTCGGCCAAGACCAACATCGGCCACCTCGAGACCGCGGCCGGAATCGCCGGCATCCTGCGCGTGCTGCTGGCGATCAGGCACACCCAGATTCCTGCGAACGTGCATTTCCAGGAGCTCAATCCGTACATCAAACTGACCGGCACGCCGTTCTACATCGTCGACAAGACCGTCGACTGGACGTCGCCGCTCGGGCCCGACGGGCGTCCCGCGCCGCGCGTCGCGGGCGTCAGTTCCTTCGGTTTCGGCGGTGCCAACGCGCACGTCGTGCTCGAAGAGTATCTGCCGCAGCCGCGCACTCCCATCGCGGCCGAGGGCGACGATCCGCAGTTGATCGTCCTTTCCGCGAAGGCGCAGGACAGACTCAAGGCGTATGCCGAATCGATGTCGCGTGCGCTTGCGGAAGACCGCCCCGATTTCGGGGATTTCGCCTACACCCTGCAGGTCGGCCGCGACGAAATGACCGAGCGTCTGGCCTTCGTCGCCGGCAGTGTCGAAGAAACGCTGGAGAAGTTCCGGCGTTATCTCGAAGGTGCGCCTGCCGCGGATATCTTCGTCGGCAGCGTGCGTTCCGCGCAGAAGAATGCCCAGGCGGGCGCCGATCCCGCGGCCGTCCGGGCCCTGATCGACCGCGGCGCACTGAGCGACATCGCCGCGCTGTGGACCGGCGGCACCGACATCGACTGGAACCTGCTCAAGCGTCGCCGCAGACCGCAGCGTCTGCCCCTGCCGACCTATCCCTTCGCCCGGGAGCGCTGCTGGATTCCCGTGCCTGAAGCCGCGCCGCGCGCTGCGCCGGCGGCCTCGTCGCTGCCCTCGCCACCGGCGACGGTCTTGCGATCGCCGAGCCGTCCGGAACCCGCATCGGCCCCCGCTGCGAGCATCGCCGCGGTCGTGCCCCAGACTCTGTTCTTCCTGCCGGAGTGGCGCGAGACATCGATCGACGCTTCCGGGCCGCAGTCCCGTGGCGATGGTGCGATCCTGTTGTTCGCCCGCAATGCCGGGATCGCCTCCAGCCTGCGTGCGCGTTTCGCTGCGGCGGGAGCGACGGTGCCCAGGATCGTCGTCGTCGTGCCGGGCGAATCCTACGAATGCACGGCGACGGACGCCTATGCGCTGCGTCCGCAGGCTGCGGAGGACTATCGACGCCTGGTCGACGATCTCGCCGGGGCACGCGTCGTCTTCCGCGACGTGGTCCACGCATGGTCCGGTCTCGACGACGCATTCGATCGGCACGGGCTGGAGACGGGCCTGCAGTACGGCGTCGCTTCGGTCTTCTCGCTCATCCAGGCCATCGCTTCGCCTGCGTCCAAGGCGATGTTCGCGGCAGCGGGCGGTCCTCCGAGACTGCTTCATGTCTACGGCAATCCCGACGATCGTGCGCAACCGCATCACGCCGCGATCAATGCCCTGTTCACGAGCGCGGCGCTCGAAGTGCCGGGGATCGTTCTGCTCAGCGTCGAGTGCGCGCCGCAGGCCGCGGCGGGCGGCGCGACGGGCGATTCGATGCACGATCCGATGCACGATCCCTCCGAGATCATCTTCGACGAGCTGATCCGCGGCAAAACCGCCTCCAACTGGGTCCGCAGGGCGGCGGGGCGCAGAAGCGAGCGCAAGTTCGCGAAGTCCGCGATTCCGCCCAGAGGCGATGCTGCCGTGCGCGAACACGGCGTCTATGTCATCACCGGCGGCGCCGGTGGTCTCGGGTTGCTGTTCGCATCCTATCTGTCGAGCCTCGCCTCGGTGCGCATCGCGCTTCTCGGCCGATCCGAGGCGGACCGCGCGCGGCTGGATGCGATCGCCGCGATCGAGGCCCGCGGCTCGAAGGTGCTTTATCTGCGCTGCGACGTGTCCGATGAGGCGCAGGCTTTCGACGCGATCCGGACCGTCCGCGAATCCTTCGGGCGGATCGACGGCGTCATCCACGCGGCTGGCGCCATTCTCGACGC
>JBIJBH010000172.1:0-7437 GCA_044345315.1 Lysobacteraceae bacterium | reverse complement strand
CCCGGCCTCGACATCCCACCAGACGATCCGCGGCCCGGCGATGCGCAGGGTGCCGTCGCGCGCGGGCAGCACGGAGAAGCTGCGCACGGCGGTGACCTGGCTGCGGCCGTCGACGAAGCGCTCGTCCGGCTGCACCGCTTCCGGGAACACCTGCGCGTCGTCGCCGACCTGCAGCTCCAGCGCCGGCATCTGGGCGGCGACCGCGCCGTCGGCGACCGCCTCGATCGTGATCCGCGCGGCCTCGCCGGCGCGCAGGCTGCGCGGCGCCTCCAGCCAGCGCAGACGCAGACCGCGCAGCGGCAGCCACGGCTGCGGCGCGTCCGCCGGAATCGGCCGCACCTGCAGCGCGATATCGCGCCCGCGCACGCGCACTTCGCTGCGGCCGCCGAACAGACCGCCGCTGCGGCCGATCATGCGCATGGCGGGCACGGTCACCGCGCCGCTGCGCTCCGGGATCAGCAGATAGCGACGCTCCACCACGTTGTAGAGACGCTCGCCGATCTGGCGCATCGACTGGGTATCGTCGCCGATGCGCTGCAGGCTCGCGCCGTCGGGCGGATCCTGTTCGAGGTTTCCGCTCAGCATCAGATTCATGTCGTAGTGCAGCGAGACGGTGTAGCCCACGCTCTGCTGCACGTAGGGCGTGACGGTCTCGATCCGGCTGTCGATGAACACGTCCGGCAGCGCGCCGGCGCGCGCCGCGTCGGGCGATGCGGCATCCGGCGGCGGCAGGCCGGGCGACGGCACGGCCCGGGGCGGAAGCACGGTCAGACGCAGCGGGCCGACACTGTCGCTGCCGATCCGGAACCGGGGGATCTCGATCTCGCCCTGACGCATGGGCTTCAGGCGCAGGGCCATGCGCACGCGCAGCCGGACTTCGCCGTTGACCCAGGCCGTCTCCTGATCGATGCGCTGATCGATCATGTGGAAGTCCCGGGTCGCGGCCATCAGATCGGGCAGGCCGCGGGCGCTGTTGACATCGATGTCGATCAGCAGGACCACGGTGTCGTCCATGGCGATGCGGTCGCGGTCCAGCCAGGCCCGACTCTGCGCGAAGGCCGGCGCGAGGCACGCCCACAGCGCCAAGGCGCACAGCCACAGCAGCGCGCGCGGCAACGGATGCGCAGGCCGCGGCATCAGCGGTCGCCCGCGCGCCGACGGCGCTTGTCTTCGAGCTGGAATTTCGCGCGCAGCAGGCCGCCGGGCTCGTCCTGCACGCGCAGCAGCCAGGCTTCGTCGGCCATCCTGCGTTCGCGTTCGGCCGCGGTTTCGGGGCGCTGCGGCGTCGGCTTGCCGGCAGGCGCCGCCGCATCGGGCGCCTGACCCGTGGCGCGCGCACGCTGCATACGCTCGCGCTGCGCGGCATCGGCCTGCTGCTGTTCGCGCTGGCGACGGGCGGCATCTTCCGCGGGCGTCGGCTCCGCGCGCGGCGGCGTCTGCGGCGGTGGGCGCGGCGGCGGCGGCGGGCTTTCCGGCGTCTGCCGACCATGAGACTGGCGTTGCTGCTGTTGCGCCTGTTGTTGCTGCTGTCGTTCTTGCTGCTGTCGCTGTTGCCGGGACTGTTGCTGCTGCGACTGCTGCTGCGACTGCTGCCGAGACTGCTGCTGAGACTGTTGCTGAGACTGTTGCTGTTGCTGTTGCTGTTGCTGCTTTCGCTGTTGCTCCTGCTGCGAAGACGGCGGCGTCTGCCGGCGGGCGGCTTCGACCCGGCGACGGTTTTCGCGCCCGTCCTCCATGTCCGGCTGCAGTTGCAGGGCGCGATCGTATTCCGCGATGGCCTCGTCGTAGCGGCCCTGCTTCGCCAGCGCGTTGCCGCGGTTGTAGGCGGCCTCGGCGCCGGGCAATGCGCGCCAGGCCGCCTCCGCGGCCTGATAGTCGCCGCGCCGGTAGGCCTCGACCCCGCGGCTCATCGCCGCATGCGCGCGCTGATCGTCGCGTCGCCACAGATCGGCGGCCTCGACCCGCCACGGCAGCCACAGCGCGAGCAGGGCCACGACCAGCACGCCGCGCCGGAACGCCAGCAGCGCAAGCAGCAGCAGCGGCGGCAGCAGCCAGAAGCCTTCGTCGAGCGCGAGACGGCCGCGACGATCGTCGGCCGCGACTGCGTCCATCGCAGCGGCTTCGAGCACACCGAGCGTGCGCAGGTCCAGATCGCCCGGCGCGAACGGCGCGTAGACGCCGCCGCCGGACAAGGCCAGCGTGCGCAGCGCGCCGTCCTCCAGCCGCGCCACGCCGGGCGTGCCGTCGCGCGCGCGATAGCGGCCGCCGCCGAGCGTGCCCAGGCCCAGCACCGACACCCGGAATCCGGCGCTGCGCGCGTCGATCGCGGCGCTGTTCGCGGCGCCGCCGGCGCGATCGGTGATGAGCAGGATCTCGCCGCGTTCGAAGCCGGCGCGTTCGAGCAGGCGCACGGCTTCGGCGATCGCGCGGTCGGCGCGGCTGCCGTCGCGCGGCATCACGTCCGGCGCCAGCGCTTCGAGGAACAATGCGGCGTTGGCCGCATCGTCGCTGAGCGGAGTCACGGTGTAGGCGTCGTCGGCGAAGGCGATCAGGCCGATCTGGCCGCCGGCGCGCTCGCGCAGGATGCGCGCGATCTTCGCCCGCGACTGCTGCAGGCGCGACGGCGGCACGT
The DNA here is from genome assembly GCA_044345315.1 of Lysobacteraceae bacterium. Taxonomy (GTDB): domain Bacteria; phylum Pseudomonadota; class Gammaproteobacteria; order Xanthomonadales; family Xanthomonadaceae; genus Lysobacter_I. The sequence goes on along the minus strand of JBIJBH010000172.1, from coordinate 4,805 downwards.
CGGTGGCGAGCGCGGCCGACGACAGGTCGACCGCGATCACCAGCGGCGTGCGCGCCAGCCACAGCGGCTGCGGCAGCGTGCGCCAGCTCGGCCCGGCCAGCGCCAGCACCGCCAGGGTTGCGGCCAGCGCCAACGCCGCCGGCGGCAGCGCGCCGCGCCAGGCGCGGCGAGTCTCGTCGGCCAGCAGGTGCGGCAGCAGATGCGGATCGACCGCGCTGCGCCAGACATCGGCGCGCGCGCGCCGACGCCGCAGCCACCACAGCAGCGCCGGCACCGCGAGCAGGGCGAGCAGCCAGCCCGGGCGCAGGAAGTGGAAGTTGGTCGCGAACCGCGTCGCGGTATCGACGAAGGTGTCGAAGCGCGCGTTCATGCGGGCCTCCCCGCGCCCGTCCGGCGCAGCGCCAGCGCGAGCAGCGCGCACAGCAGCGCCGCCGTCAGCGGCCACGGATAGCGTTCGATCCGCGGCCGCAGCGGTTCGCCTTCGCGTTCCACCGGTTCGAGCTTGTCGATCTCGCCGTAGATGCCGGCCAGTTGATCGGCGTCGCGGGCGACGAACGCACGGCCGCCGGTGGTCTCGGCGATCCGGCGCAGGCCGCCCTCGTCGGTCATGTCGCCGCTGCCGGGACGCGGGATCGGCATGCCGAGCAGTGTCGCGCTGCCGCCGTCGCCGCCGAAGGCGATGGTGTGGATGCGCACGCCGCGATCGCGCGCGATCCGCGCGGCCTGCTGCGGATCGAGCGCGCCAGCGGTGTTGACGCCGTCGGTGAGCAGGATCAGCACGCGCTGTTCGGCCGGCTGCACCTGCAGCCGGCGCGTGGCGAGCCCGATCGCGTCGCCGATCGCGGTGGCATGGCCGGCGAGGCCGGTGGCGGTGGCGTCGAGCTGCTCGCGCACGGTGCGCAGGTCGCGGGTCAGTGGCGTCATCGCGTAGGCGCGATCGCCGAACACGATCAGACCGACGCGATCGCCGGCGCGGCGTTCGAGAAACTCCGCGATCACCGCCTTGGCCGCGACCAGCCGCGTCACCCGGCGCCCGTTCAGGACGATGTCGCGCTCGTTCATGCTGCGCGACAGATCCACCGCCAGCATCAGATCGCGCGCGCTCTGCGGCGGCTGCACCACCTCGCCCAGCGCCTGCGGCCGCGCGGCGGCGACGCACAGCAGCGCCCAAGCCAGCCACGGCAGCCATCCGATCGGCGTCCGCCGCGCCGCGCCGGCGCGGCCTTCGATCGCGAGCAGCCGCTCGCCCCAGGGCGCGCGCAGCGGTGGCGCGCCGGCGGTCGCCGGCGGCAGCAGACGCCGCACCAGCCACGGCAGCGGCAGCGCCGCCAACCACCACGGCCAGGCCAAACTGGCGAACAGGCCCTGCAGGGTCTCGTTCATGCGCGCCCCCCTGCCCGCCTGCGCCGCCGGCGCATGGCCAGTTCGAGGAAACGCTCGCGGACCACGATGCGCAGCGCGCGGTATTCGGATTCCGGCACTTCGCGGCGGAACCCGCCTTCGAGCAGGCTGCGCCCGAGTCCGGCGGCGAACACCGGACTGCGCCGCCCCGCATCGAGATGCGCCAGCCAGGCCTCGCCGGTGAGCGTCGCCGCCTGCGGATCGCGATCGCGCGCCGCGCGGCGCAGCAGTTCGGACATCGCCGCGATCCGCGCCGGCGGATCCGGCGCGGCGTCGACGGTCTCGTCGAAGAAGCGCGCCAGCGCCAGGCGCCGGCGGCGCACGCGCCAGCGCCACGCCAGCACGACGACCAGGATCGACAACAGCACGGCGAACAGCAGCCACCAGCCGGGTGCGGGCGGCCACCACGGCGGCGACGGCGGCAGATGCACGTCGCGCAGCGGCAGCGGATCGGCGCCGAGCGCCTTGCCGAGATCGACCGCCGGCCTCGCGAAGTTCATGCCGCGCGCGCTCCGCCGAGCAGGCCGAGCCAGGCCTCGCTGGGTTCGTCGGTGGACAGCACGCGGGCGCGCACGCCGCCGCGGGCCAGCGCCTGCAGCGCCTCCTCGATCGGCTGCGCGAAGGCGGACTGCCAGCGCGTGCGCTGGGTCTCGCCGGCGAGATCGAGTTCGATCCGGCGCTCGCCGCCCTCGGCGTCGATCCGGAACGGCAGCTGCGCGCGCGGCGGATCGCGCTCCAGCGGGTCGCACAGCAGCAGCGCGATCGCTTCGCGGTGCTGCACCAGGGTCGGCCAGCGCGCGGCGGGCACCGCAAGCACGCTCTGCGGGTCGGCCAGCAGCAGCAGGCGCGTGCCGGGGCGCGCAAGTCGATCCGCGCGATCGAGCGCGACCGCGAAGCCGGCGTCGTCTTCCGGCGGATGCGCGTACCAGCGCACCAGCGCATCGAGCGCGCGCAGCGCACCGCGGGTCCCTGCGGCCGGCACCACCGGCGCCTCGCGCGCGGCGCCGCGCAGCGCGGCGATGCGATCGCCGTCGCGCACCGCGGCCCAGGCCGCGACCGCACCCGCGCGCGCGGCCTGCACCGACTTGAAGCGGACACGAGTGCCGAAATACAGCGTCGGCGCGGTGTCGGCGACGATCAGGGTCAGGCGTTCGCGTTCGGCCTGGAACAGTTTGGTGTGGGTGCGGCCGGTGCGCGCGGTCAACCGCCAGTCGATGTGGCGCGCGTCGTCGCCCTGCGCATATTCGCGCGATTCGGCGTATTCCATGCCGCGGCCGCGGATCAGCGAACGCGCCTGTCCGGACAGCCCGTGCCGGCCCAGCCGCGGCGGTCGCCGGCCCTGCACCGCGCGGCGCAGCGCCACCAGTTCGTCGAGCGTCGGTGCGATGCCCTCGCTCATCCTGTTCCGTCCCTGCCGGCCCCGGTCGCCACGCGACTCAGGGCAGCGGCACCTTGTCGATCAGCGCCTGCACCAGACGCTCGCCGTCCCAGCCTTCGGCCACCGCCTCATAGCTGGGCAGCACGCGATGGCGCAGCACGTCGTGGGCGACCGCGCGCACGTCCTCGGGGGTCACGAAATCGCGGCCCAGCAGCCAGGCGCGGGCGCGGGCGCAGCGCTCCAGCGCGATCGAACCGCGCGGACTGGCGCCCCAGCCGATCCGTCGCGCCAGCGCGGCGTCGTAGCGGCGGGCATCGCGCGACGCCAGCACCAGTTCGATCAGGTAACGCTCCACCGGCGGCGCCATGTGCAGATCCAGCACCGCCTCGCGCGCGGCGAAGACTTCGGCCTGCGTCAGGCGCTGCACCGGCGCCGTCTCGGTCTGTTCGGCGTGACGCGCGCGGGTCCGCGCCAGGCGCAGGATCTCGCCCTCGACCGCGGCCTCGGGATAGCCGATGCGCACGTACATCAGGAAACGGTCGAGCTGCGCCTCCGGCAGCGGAAACGTGCCTTCCTGCTCGATCGGATTCTGGGTCGCCATCACCAGGAACAGCCGCGGCAGCGGATAGGTGCGTCGGCCGACCGTGACCTGGCGTTCGCCCATCGCCTCCAGCAGCGCCGACTGGACCTTGGCAGGCGCTCGGTTGATCTCGTCGGCGAGCAGCAGCGAATGCAGGATCGGCCCGGGCTGGAATTCGAAACGACCGTCCTGCGGGCGCCAGACCTCGGTGCCGGTGAGGTCGGCCGGCAGCAGGTCGGGCGTGAACTGGACGCGGGCGAAATCGGCCTCCAGACGGCCCGCGAGCGCGCGGATCGCGGTGGTCTTGGCCAAACCGGGCGCTCCCTCGACCAGCAAATGGCCATCGGCGAGCAACGCGATCAGCAGCCGTTCGATCAGCGCCGATTGGCCGACGATCTCGGCCGACAGCTGCTCGCGCAGCTGCGCGAACGCGGCGTGCAGCCGGGCGGGGGCAACGGAGTCCATCGTGTCCTGCATGCGTCCGCGGTCCTGGGGTTCTGGCGGGTCGTCCGCAGTTTGACCGATCGCGGGCCGAAATGTTCATCGCGCCGGCAGGATGCCGACGGCCGCAGGCGCGGCATGCGGACACACCAAACGAAACGGGGGCCGAAGCCCCCGTTCGCGAACCTGCGGATGGCCGCTGCGCTCAGACGCGGCGCGGGCTCACCGCCATCACCTTCGGGGTGACGAAGATCAGCAGCTCGGCCTTGGTCTTGCCGCGGCCCTTCTTCTTGAACAGGTTGCCGAGGATCGGCAGGTCGGCCAGGAACGGCACCTTCGAGGCCTGGCTGCGGTCGGAGAACTCGTACACGCCGCCGATCACGACGGTGTTGCCGTCCTCGACCAGCACCGCGGTGTTCACTTCGCGCTTGGCGATCAGCGGCACCGAGCCGTTGATCGTGCTGATGAACTCCTCCAGCTCGTCCTTCTTCACCGCCATGTTCAGGAACACGCGGCCGTCGTTGGTGATGGTCGGGGTGACCTTCAGCTCCAGCACCACGTCCTTGAAGTTCACGGTCTGGGTGACGATGCCGCCGGTCGAGCTGGTGGTCACGTAACCGATCTCGCGGCCCTGCTTGATCACCGCCTCGCGCTGGTTGCTGGTGACGACGCGCGGATTGGAGATCACTTCGCCGCGGCCTTCTTCCTGCATCGCCGACAGCTCGATGTCGAGGTAGTAGCCGGCGTTGAGGATGGTGAAGGCGAGGCTGGCCGGGTTGCTGGTGATCAGCGAACCGACGGTGGCGCCGAGGTCGACGTTCGGGCCGGTGCTGATCGTCGGCAGCGGACGCAGCGGGGCCGGCAGCAGCGGCTGACCCTGAGCGGCGCGTTCCGCGTTGTCGATCGCGTTCTGGCGCAGCGCTTCGGCGTATTCCGAGTTGGCCTCGATGATCGAGTTCTGGGTGGCGCTGGTGTTCTCGATCGTGTTGCCGAAGGCGACGTTGT
>JBIJBH010000171.1:0-7439 GCA_044345315.1 Lysobacteraceae bacterium | reverse complement strand
AAGTGATGCCAGGGGAGAGAAAAGCGATCGAAAATCGCTCAAACCCTTGATTGACCTACAGACGATCATTCAAAAATGAGAATAAAATGATTCTTTTCCTGCTCCGGAACGGCCTCTGCGCAGAATCAGGGGCAGGCCCGCTTTCCTGAATCGATTCCGCCGCCCCTGTTGGCTGCATCCGGTTTCTCCGGCCCCGCGATCCTGCAGGATGCGCATTCGTCCAGCGGATGCCTGGCTCGCGGTACACACCCGTTTCGACCGATCGACATGCCGGCAACGCAGGCGCTGGCGCATGCCGCCCTGTATCTGACGGCCAGCTGACCTGTGATCGGCAGAACGCCATCAGGTCTGAGGTCTCCCCACGTTTTTTGCTAAAAAAGCCCGGAAAATTTTGCTAGCCATGCCATCCGTCAGCCGGCGAGGGTTTTGATCTTGATCTACCGGGGCCCCTGGTTGCGGCGGGATTCGCGGATCAGGCCCGAAGGGCGCGCGGCAGGACGCCGCGCGTTTTTCGACAGTACAAGGATGTACTGTCGAAAAACCCCGCGAAGCCCGCGGACCCGGCGCGCAGCGCCGGGCGCAACCGACGGGGTGTGCTTTCTTTTGGTTACCTTTTCTTTTCACAAGAAAAGAAAAGTAACTCGCTCGCGGCAGCGAGCGAAACCAAGGGACGAGAGGAAATCCTCGACGATCACTGCTGTTGAATCATCAACAGCAGATCCCTAGCCGATGGCTCTGGATGACAAAGCATTGTTGAATCGGATTAAGTCATTGAACCACTAAAGGAAAACTTGGGGAGAGGTCAGCCTGAGGTCCACCCGCGTGGACAGTTAGCAGGGGTCGAAGCGGAGTGGCCGAACCACTCCTCTGACTCAACGCGACGCTCGAACCCTGGCGAGCCGCTGCGACACAACGCGGTCCATGCGGAGAACGCGGACAGGCGCTCAGCCTCGTTCCGATGACTCGCCGACATGCGGCCGGCAGCAGGCTGCGTTGATCTCGTGATGTTGCCGCATCGGACGGTCGCCGTGTCCAGAGGAAATCGCCGGGGCAGTGGAGACATCCGCGTCGGCGAACAGGCTGGGGGTCGGTGGTTGCCACGCCGGGCGATGCGCTGCGGCGAGCCAGGCTCGACAAGATGATGGATGCAACACTGCGCCAGAGATTTCCGCTCATCGCGCCGACTTGGCATCCCGTGCAAATCGCTCGGTTCGCAACGTCATGCGTTGAAGGGAAAGTCTACACTGACCCCAGTTTTTTTCTGACCCCAGTTTTTTTCGGCGAGCCGGGCACGGAGGAACGGAAGATGCAACGCTGAGCAAGAGAGGCGTTCATCATGCCGGCCCGGCATTCAGCTCATATCAACTGACTCGCAGCGCGCTGCCTTGCAGCGAAATTCTACACTGGCCCCAGGGTCGACCTGACTGCGTTTCTGAAACGACGACGAGGCGGACCGGGGTCCGCCTCGTCGGTTGGACGATCGTTGATCGACAGTCGCAGAATCATCCACCAGACCAAACGGCTAGAACCAAAGATTCATGGCGTGGTTCGGCAACGGAAAAGCTGAGACCCGTTCACCCCAATAGGTGCAGCCGTTGTTCGTGCCTGCGCTCACCAGCCCGGTCGGCACCAACGCCACCGCGTCTCCGTTCCTGCAGTAGATTCTTGACCTTCCGCTGACGACGCTATCCCTCATGATGGTTTGGAAGACGTCGTTGCCGGCGCGCGCCGGGTTGTAGGCTTCCAGAATTGGACTCTTCATGCGCACGCCAAATGCGTGCACTTGGGCCATGCCGCCACCCAGGCTGTGGCCCGTAATTCTGTAATTGGTGCAGCCCAAAGCTTCGACGTTGGCTATCTGATTCTTGTATCTCTCGATATAGCCATGCCCAAACTTGGCACCAGACATGTCGCCCGGAAAGGGTTTCGCTGTTCCGAACTGGAGTTGGAGATCCCGGATGAGATCGCCGGAAAGGGGGTTGGTGCCTCGCCAGGCGACTATGCAGACTTTGAGAGTTGAGCCAGTCGGTCTGTGAGTCCAGACCTTCAAGACATTGTTTTTGAACGCTACTTCGTAGAATTTGCCGTCGGTGTGCATGCGATCGACCGGGTTTATGTCATAGGCGGCGTTGGCGAACCATGCGAACTGGCTGCCCGGCGCTACCGCTTTGGTAGACATCTTGCTGTTGTCACGCCAGAGTCGCGCGGCCAGAGACTGCCCCTCCGTGGTCTGCAGGTAATCGATGCCCACTTCGACCGCCGCTTCCGAAGGCGTGATGTCGGTCGCAACGGCGCGGCGATTGTCCCAGCCGATCCGAACCGACGTATTCACCAGGCCTTTGGTGTCCACGCCCGGAAAGTGCGTCGCGAGAAAAGCGTGCAGGCGCGGTACGTTCCATGTCGCGCTTTCCGCCACCACCACCCAGTTCAGATCTTTGGCGAGCTTGAGGGCTGCGCGCGTCTTCTTCGCGTTCCACTGGAGGCTGTCGACATCGATGTAGACGATGGCGTCCGCTGCGTCTTTCGGCAGTGTCCAGAGATTGTAACGCTTCGTTTTGCCATCGAAAATTTCCAAACCGACATCGCCGATCCCGCTGGTCAGCGATACGACGGGGAGGCGCTGATCCTGTGCGACGGGCGCGCCTTCGAGCGTGCCGAAAGCGCCAGTGCTTGAAGCTGCCTGGCCATTCGCAGACGACGCCAGAACGGTTGCCGCGATGGCTGCCGCCAGAAGGGCGGGCTTGATCGAACCCTGATGATTTTTCATGGCAATTTTCCTTCGATAGTTGTGTGGATGTTCCATTGCGACTTCCCGTGCGGGCACCACCCCTGAATTCCGAATCAGCTTCGCCCTGTTTCGACCTTTGCATATCGACTGGGACGAGGCCGGTTGCCGGAACCCGTGAATCGCGACCGCAGCCAAGTTCTAGCACCGGCGATGCGTCGATCGACGGGGCTCGGGACGGAAGTGAGAAGAAGTGAGCGCAGGGGAGTGAAGGCGATGGAAAGGTGATGCGATGGCTCCGCAACCCGTTGATTCGATGGCGGATACGTGATCGAAAATGAGAAAAAAATGATGCGCCGATGCTCCCGTCAAACCCCTTGCGCAGACACCGGGCGCAGGCAGGCGCAGCATGGCTTGTCCCGACGGCGTTCCGCCGAGTCGGCGGGCAGAGGCAGATGTCCGGGGTTCGGCAAGGCCGGGAACCGGATTGACCCCGGACTCTGTTTCGATGGCTCACCGAGATACCGCTGGCACCGGCTGCGTTCGATCTCATGCCTCCGGCGCCGGTGCATCCATCGCATGGCCCGGCCGATCGCGTCTGCGGTCGCTGCCGCGACCCACGGATGGGCGGGGTCGGCGATGCATGCGGGAGGGCCCCGGGCGGTCTGCGCGCGGGGCGGCCTTCATCCGGACGGTGACGGCGAGAGTCGGCGGCACCGAAGAACCGCCAGGCCAGCCGGTCGACGCGCTGCGGCGAGCCGGAGCGCCGCGCGCGGGATGACGGCGGACACGGACTGCGCCAGACAGGTTCGCGCCTCCTGCCGGGCCGGCTTGAGGCACGGGCGCTCCGACTCGGAGCAGCGTGGGTTAGGAAGGAAGTCTAGGATGTCTAGGATTTCGCGCCTGGCTTGCGCTGCCTGGATGCTTTCAACTCAAGTTCCAATGCGGTGGCTTCGTCCAGTGCGCCGCGTTTACGCAGGAGATCGATCAGTTGTTCGATGGCATCCAATGTATCCGCATGGTCGTCGCCGAGCACTTTGCGAGCCAAGAAGGGCTTCGTGCTGTTACCGCGCCGGTGGGTCGTGGAGCGCAGCTTCGGCTGAGTCAATCGCTTCAGGCGTCTGGCGCGCGATTACGAGCGCCTGCCGGAAACCTTGGCGGGCCTGCACTTCGTTGTCTTTTCCATCCTCAAGCTCGGCAACGCTGCAGCGATCCTTCAAAGTTCATAACACGCTCTAGGCAGTGGTCGCTTTTCGCATCAGTTGGAAAATGGGCAGCACTTTGAAAACGTACTGCTCGTGTCGTTTTTCACTCTTGAATGAATTTTCCGGATCAGGCCGTCATGACGCCACCCGATCGTGCTTGAGTCACTGAGATCGAAACGCCGACCAGTGCCTCATCGACTTGCGTCGGGAGACCGGCGGGTCGCTAATCTGCCGCGAGGCAAGTCGGCTTCATGCGTAGGCGACCCTATCCTTGTGCGGTGAACTCGTCGCCACGGATGCGGGCGATCGCATGGCATGATCGCTGCTGAGGTCGGGCCATGCCGCTCAGCGTGATGAAGACGAATCTTGCTGCAAAAGAGGACGCCTCCGGCAAGCCGGAGGTGTCCTGGCGCCGGCGCGGGTGCAAGCCCGCGGAGGCATCTACCGATCAACGGCCCGAGGTGTTGGTGGCCCACAATGGTTGCCCCTGGTGGCTATAAATCACCACGTTGCCGTCGTTCTGCACTAGCAACAGCGCGCCGTTTCGGCCCCAGGTGTTGGTGTGCCAGCGCGACTGCCCTGCGCTGTTGTAGACCACCAGATTTCCGTCGGTCTGCATCTGCAGCACATGGCCGCTGCCGAAGACTTGGTTCGCCCAGATCGGCCCGACGCCGTTCTTGTACAACACCAGATGGCCGTCGGTCTGGATCATGAAAGTATAGCGGCCATCGCAGGACGTGACCGAGCCGCCGGTGCGCAAGATGCGCCCAGGATTCATCCGGCCGCAGGTCCGCACAGTCTCCAGCACTAGCCCGTACGCATTCAGCAACGGCTGAATCGGCTGGTACCAGGTCGCCGCGATTGCGCCATACCCGCAGTTGCCGTCGATGAACCCAATGCCGCCGCCGCCGGAGGTGACGCCTTGCGCTTCACCGTTTGGGCTGACGAAAGAGCCGCCGGAGTCGCCGAAACCGACACAGGCGTTGGCTTGCACCAAGCCGTAGACCTCGCCATTGCCATAGTTCACGGTCACGTTTCTGGCGGTGATCACGCCGCAGCGCCAGCCGGTGGTTGCGCCGGAGCGGCAGACCGCACCGCCAATGGGAACTTCCTGATTGCCGATGACGTTGAGGTTGCCGCCGTTATAGGTATTGACCCATGGCCTGATCACCCACGAGCCCGGATTGGTAATGCGCACCCAGCCCTGGTCCGCGCCGGGGAACTGCGAACCGGCGACGTGGCCGATCGCGACGCCGTTCTGACCACTGACGGGAGCGTTGACGCCGCCGCAGTGACCGGCGGTCGCGAAACCCGTGCTTGTGCCCTGCCTGACCGAGAAGCCGATGGAACACCCGCTCGGCGAATACCTGTCGCCGCCGCGGATATCGGCGGTCGGTCGCGGGCGGGCGTTCGACGTTTCGAAACGGATCGCGCTGACGTCGGCACCGCTTGCGGCGATGAAATCGACGGCTGTCTGTTGCGCGCCGACGTCGGTGGTGACGACGACGGTATTGCTGCGGAGATCGATGCGCCAGGAATGAATCGCCGGGTCCGTGCCGCCGCGTGCGCCGCGCTTGCCGAGCGCAGCTTGCCCGCCATTCAATTGCGACATCACCGTTTCCAATTTCGCGAGGCTGCGCTGCACCACGCGGGTGTTCGCGCCGAGTGCTTGGGCTTTCGTCGCCTGTGTGTTCTGCGTGGTCGCAACCACGAACCGGAATGTGCCTGTCGCATCTCGCTCCAGCCAGCTGCCGGCATAGCTTGCGCCGAGCATGCGCCGGACCTCGGCCTGCTTACGGATTGCCGAGTGTTCGCTGTCGAGATAGCGCGAAACCTCGCTGGCGGGCAGGCCAAGGTCGCGTTGCAGCGCGACACGGATGCCGGCCGGGATATCTTGAACGGAATGGCCGCTCGCGGCGGCTGCATGGTGGGGTGCCAGTATCGCCGAGGCGGCGAGTGCGACGGCCGCAACAGTCACTGCAGTCGTACGATCGTGCCTTTTCATGTTGTGCATTTGGAAGTCCTTTTTGAAGTGGAATGCAGGGCCGCCATCCGGGGATGGGCTGAGCGATGCGCTGGCCCGCATGGGGCGTTGCTCAAACCAACCTCCGGGAGGTTCCGATGCATTCATGTTGAAAAGAAGAAAAGAGGGTCGTCTTCAGTTGCGAGGGGACCCTGCGATCACCACCGATGCATTCCGGATCACCGTTGCCTTGTTTCGACCTTCGCATGTCGGCGTGGTCGAAACCATTCACGGGTGGCCGGCGGATTGCGACCGCAGTGCTGTTCTAGCATCGAGGACGGGGCGATCCACCCGACCCCGGACAGAAGTGAGAGGAAGTGAGAGCAGGACGCTCATCCATGCCGCAACCTGTTGATTGAAGGAGAACAGGGCCGTCAGGAAATGAGAAATAAATGAGATACGGATGCGCTCGACACGGCCGGCGCGCAGACACCAGAGGCAGCACGTCGGGGACGGGAAAGCAGAGCCAGCGCGGCCTTTCCCGGCTGCGCGATGGCCCACCCGGCTTCAATGACCTGCCTGCCCTGCGGGGCAAGAAGTCGTCTAGGTTGCACTTTCATGGCAGTGCGGACCCGCTTCGACCCATCGACATGCTGGCAGATGACGTCCAATCGATGCGGAGCTGCCGTCTCCTTCACGAGCGGAACGCACCCGGCCTGGTGGTGTTCCGCCAGGCAGCGGGGCAGAGACGCGTGCCCGGCGTGCGTCGAGGCAGGGGGGCGATTGACCGCAGGCGTTGCCTCGATGGCTCTCCCAGCGGAGTCCGCCGGGTCGGCGATCCACGGGATTGATCGCCCAGGTTCGATGTCAATCGGGTCGCTCTTCGGCCTTAGACAGGCGTAGCCTGGAACTTTTCAACGCCGAATCGAATGCGGCGGCTTCGTCCAGTGCGCCGCGTTTACGCAGGAGATCGATCAGTTGTTCGATGGCATTCCATGTATCCACATGGTCGTCGCCGAGCACTTTGCGATAACCGGTCAGAGCTTCGCGCATCAGCGTTTCGGCCCGGGCCAAATCCCCCTGCGAACGCGCCAGCAAGGCAAGTTCATGCAACGAATTCAGCGTGTCCAAGTCCTGAGGCCCCAACGCGCGGCGCTGTGTTTTCAGCGCCTCCTCAAGCAGGGCTGTTGCCTCGCTGATGTCGCCTTTTTTCCTCAATAAACCCGCCAAGCCAGACATCGCCTGCAGGGTGTAGCGGTTTTCGTTTCCGATGGAATCTCGCCATTGCGCCAACACTTGCCTGAGCAGCGCTTCGGCTTCCTCGAATTTGCCTTGCAGGTGCAAGACACTCGCCAAATCGTAAATGAAATTACTGGTATTGATATGACCCTCGCCGAACAGACGCCGATGGTCGGAGACCACCTCTCGCAACATCCGCTCGGCCTCGTCTTTTTTCCCCTGCTGCGCCAACACCTTCGCAAGACGGGCCCGGCTGTTGATCACATCTTCATTGTCTTCGCCGAAAAGTGCGCGCCGACTCTCCAGC
>JBIJBH010000170.1:0-7448 GCA_044345315.1 Lysobacteraceae bacterium | reverse complement strand
CCTGATCGGCTTCAGCGTCGTGATGATGGCGCTGGCGATCCTGCGCTTCCGCAAGCGGTTGGATTGAATGCGGCGGGTCGAGACCCGCCCTACAGCGAATCCAGGAATTCGCGTACCGCCGGGCCGAAGCGGGCGATGTCGACGAGGAAGGCGTCGTGGCCCTGCGGCGAGGGCAGGGGCAGGCAGCGGGCGTCGGCGCCGCCGGCGAGCAGGCCATCGGCGATTTCCTGCTGCTGCTGGATCGGAAACAGGATGTCGGTGTAGACGCCAATCGCGAGCGCGCGGTCGATGCGCAGTTTCGACAGGCCTTCCTCGCAGGTGCCCTGGCAGGATTCGCCGAGGTCGAACCAGTCCATCGAGCGGCTGAGGTAGAGATAGCAGTTGGGATCGAAGCGGCGCACGAAGCGGCGGGCGTGGCCTTCGAGATAGCTTTCGACTTCGAATTCGAGGCCGAACGGCTCGTCGTCGAGGCGGCGATCCGAATCGAGGCGGACGCGGCCGAAGCGGCCGTCCCATTCCAGCGCGGAACGATAGGTGATGACGCCGAGCTTGCGCGCCATGCGCATGCCGGCTTCGGGATAGGCTGCGTCGCTGTAGTCGCCGTGGTTCCAGTGCGGATCGAGCCGGATCGCTTCGCGCTGCAGCGAGCGGATCGCGATCGAGAACGGCAGCGCGCGCGCGGCGCCGGAGATGTTGATGTGGCCGTGGGCGATGCCGGGATGACGCTGCAGCAGCGACAGCGCGACCATGCCGCCCATCGAATTGCCGATCACGCAGGCGAGCCGCGCGATGCCGAGGCTGCGGACGACATGCGCGGCGGCGTCGGCGCCGTCCTCGACCGACAGTTCGGGGAAGGTCAGCCGATAGGGCCGGCCGGTCGCGGGATCGATCGACGCCGGTCCGGTCGAACCTTTGCAACTGCCGAGCGAGTTCGCGCAGATCACGAACCAGCGATCGGTATCGATCGCTTTACCCGGGCCGAGCATCGCTTCCCACCAGCCCGGATCCGGGTTGTCGGCGTGCGACGCGGCGTGCGCGTCGGGCGAGAGGCCGGTGAGGATCAGGATCGCGTTGCCTGCGTCGGCGTCGAGCCGGCCCCAGGTTTCGTAGGCCATGCGTGCGCCATGCAGCGCGCCGCCGCGCTTCATCGCGAACGGCGAGGGCAGATCGATGAAACGACTGCCGGTGGGGATGAATTCGGTCATCCGCGATGTCCGGGGGGCTTGGCGTGAGGACGCGATGCTACGCCATGGCCCGGGGGTTTTCCCACCCGTCGCGGTGGATTCAGCGTTGCGGACCGACCCGGTGCAGGGCCACGCGGACCGGCAGATGGTCCGAACCGATGTCCGGACCGCGCTGCGCCTCGCCGCGGCGCCAGCCCGCGTCGGCGAGAACATGATCGATCGGAATGCCGACATGCCGATGCGGCCAGGTCGGCGCGAGTCCGCCGGCCCGCTGCAGGCCATGGCGTGCGGCGACCATGAACGCCGAGGACCACGGCGTCGCGTTGAGATCGCCGGCGACGATCCGCGGCGTGCCGTCCTCGCGATCGGCGATTGCGCGCAGCAGGGCGTCGCGTTCGCGCTGCCAGTGCGGCGACAGCGGCGGCATCGGATGGACCGCGACGATCCGCACCGATTCGCCGTCGTGCGCGATCAGCGCCTCCAGCCGCGGGATGCCGTCGGCGCTGCGCACGGTCTCGATCGCCGATAGCGGTCGACGCGCGATCAGGCCGATGCCGAAGGCGGAATCGGCGGGCGACAACGCGCGATGCGGATAGTCCTCGCCCAGCGCCTCGATCAGCGCGGCGGCGTAGGCCGGCGTCAATTCGCCGAGGGCCACGACATCCGCCGGCTGCGCGCGCAGCCACGCCACGAGCGGTGCGGGGTCGCGATTGCCGACGTGCACATTTGCCGCGATCACGATCAACGGCGGCGGCGCATCCGCCCCGGCGCGTGGCAGCGCCGGGCTCGCGCTCCAGATCGGCAGCAGCGCCGCTGGCGCGAGCAGCAGCCAGCGCCGGTCGCGCAGCGCAGCCGACAGGCACAGCGCGAGCCACAGCAGCGCCCACAGCCACTGCCAGTGCACGCCGAGATCGAGCAGCCAGAACAGCGTGCCTGGATCGGACGGCCACCACGCGCGGGTGAAGGGCAGGGCAAGCGCCAGCGCCAATGCTGCGAGCATCGACAGGCGCAACCATGCGATGAAGCGCTGCGTGCGACTTCGTGTCGGCATCGCGACGCTCACGCGGCCTTGGCCTGAGGCACGCACACGAAGACACGCGAAAAGCCGTGCGATTCCAGGATCATCGAGAGGTCCGACTCCAGTGCCGTGAGTGCCGGTCGCTGTTGTTCTTCTACTCCGCATTCAGGGGGAGAGAGAAAAGCGGGGCTCCGGAGAGTCGAATGTGGGAGCGACGCAAGTCGCGACAGCCTGCGGAAGGCATGTCGGTGAATCGTCGCGACTCGCGTCGCTCCCACGATGAGGTCGGATCGGCCCATCCCCACTTCAATCTTCCAGCTTCAAAAGGTAGGGGGAAAAGCGGGGCTGCCAAAAGGTTGGAAAGAAAATCGCAGCGAATTTCCGCGGAAAATCCGGAAAGGGCTCAAGTCCGGAGATTCACTCGGGAGATTCACTCGGCGCCGAGCACCAGCGTCACCGGTGCGTCCGCCGGCAGTTTCACCCGCACCGGCGCGGTTTCGATATCGCCTTCGCGACGGGTGGCGTCGCCGCTTTCCGACAGTCGCGCCAGTACTTCCACGTCCTGCAGTGCCGAAAGTTTCGCGGTCGGCATCGGGCCGTCGCGGTCGTCGAGCACGATCTCCAGCGGCAGCGACGAGACCGGGTGCTTCTCGACCGCGACCGGCATCGGCGGGCCGCCGGCGGCGCGTGCGATCACGAACACGCTGGCGTCGCCGCGCAAGCGCACGCGCGCGGCGAATTCGGGATCGAGACTGACCTTCACGCGCAGCGCGCCGGTGGCCGGTGCCGCGTCCGCCGCCGGCAGCGGCGGCAGGCCGGCATCGCGGCGTGCGGCGTCGATTTCGGCGCGCAGGGTCGCGCCGTTGGCGGCGTCGACTTCGCTCAGCAGCGGCTCCCAGGTGCGTGCGGCCTCGGCGTGCTTGCCCTGCTGGCGCAGCGCGATGCCGAGGAAGAAGCGCGCGCGCTGATGGTCCGACTGCGTCTTCAGTGCACGCTGCAGATACTCGACCGCGGTCGCATCGAAACGGCGCTCGGGATCGGCCTGTGCGCGCGCTTCGGCGGCGGCGGCGAGGAAATTGGCGTCATCCGGCGCGCGCGCGATCGCCTGCGTCCAGGCCTCGCGCGCCTCCGCGGCGCGACCCAGCCGGGAGTACGTCGTCGCGAGCATCACCCAGCCTTCGTGGTCGGGGAAATTCGCGCGATTGCGCTCAAGCTGGACCAGCGCCTGCTCCAGCGTTTCCGGGCGTTCCACCATGCCGGCGTCCAGCGCCAGCGGCGTGCCGACCCACCGATACAGCGCACCCGACAGCACGGTGAGGCCGAGGATCAGCGCGATCGCCGAACGCGGCCGGGCGCGGAACATCGGCCGCAGCACCAGCCAGAAGGTCGCGATGCTCGCGAGCGCGGCGACCAGCATGAACACGAGAATCGAAACGGGGGGCATCACCACTCCTGGGTGTCGTCGGCGGGCGGCGGATTGCGGGTGGTCCGACGCAGCAGGCGCCAGACCACGACGCCGCCGACGAGGGCGAACAACAAGGGACCGAACCACAGCAGCCAGGTCTTCGGTTCGACCTCGGGCCGGTACAGCACGAATTCGCCGTAGCGCGCGACCAGATGCTCGCGGATCTCGGGGTCGCTGCGGCCTTCGCGCATCAGGTTGAGCACTTCGCGCCGCAGATCCATCGCGATCTGCGCGTGCGAGTCGGCCAGCGACTGGTTCTGGCACATCACGCAGCGCAGTTCGACCACCAGATCGTGGAAGCGCGCTTCCTCGGCGGCGTCGCGGAACTGCAGCGGGCTGGGATCGCCGGCCTTCTGCGCGAAGGCGGTCTGGGCCATCAACGCCGGCAATGCGAGCAGCAGCGCGAAGACCGCTGCCCGGATCAGGGCGCCTGCTCGATCGATGCCAGCGCGGGCAGCAGTTCGTCCTCGATCGTCCTGCGGTCGAGGATGCCCGTCCGCTTCCAGCGGATGATGCCTGCGCCATCGACCAGGATGTGGTGCGGCGTGCCCCTGATCTTGAGTTTTCCGGCGGTTTCGCCGGTTTGATCCATCACCACATGCAGGTATGGATTGCCCTGGGTCCGCAACCACGCCAACGCCTGAGCCGGCTCGTCCTGCCAGTTGTAACCCACGATCCGGATTCGTTTGCTCCGCGCCAGACGCAGCACCTCCGGATGCTCGTACTTGCATGCCCGACACCAGGTGCCCCAGACGTTGATCAGGTACGGTGCGCCGAGCATCCGGTTCGAATCGAAGCTCTGCTGCGGCGCATCCAGAAGCGGCAGCGTGAACTGCGGGATCCGGGTGCCGATGAGAGGCGACGGCGGCGGTTTCGGGGGTGGAGTGTTGAGGATGGTCCACTGCAGCGCGAAGATCGAGATGCCTGCCGCGATCAGGCCGAGGCCAAGGCCGAGGTTGAGGAAGCGCCGCTTGCCTGCGATCTTCATGATCCGTCCGTTGCGATTCGCGTGAGCTCACTATCAGGCGGACGACGGAGTCGTCCCCAGTGCAGGACGTCACCATGACCGACGGATCCGTGATCGACGTGCCCATGACCGATGAAGCCGGACGACGGTCGATCATTTCCCGGCCTCCACCGCTTCCAGGGCCGGCAGCAGGCGATCGCGGACAACCGCGTCGGTCATCGGGCCGACGTGCTTCCAGCGGATGATGCCGTCGGCGTCGACGAGGAAGGTCTCGGGCGCGCCGTAGATGCCGAAGTCGATCGCGGTGCCGCCTTCGTAGTCCACCAGCACCAGCCAGTAGGGATTGTTGAACTTCTCCAGCCAGGCCAGCGCGTCGGCGCGCTCGTCCTTCCAGTTGAAGCCGATCACGCGCACGCGCTTGGTCTCGGCGAAGCGGGTGATGACCGGATGCTCGTTGACGCACTCCGGGCACCAGCTGCCCCAGACGTTGAGCACGTAGGGCTCGCCGCGCAGTTCCTTCGCGCTGACGATCCGGCCGGGCTCGTGCAGCACCGGAAGCGCGAAATCCGGCGCCGGTTTGTCGATCAGCGGCGACGGCAGCTTGTCGCGGTCGGGGTTGCGGCTGAGCCAGACGCCGGCGCTCATGAGCGCGGCGATCAGCAGGAAGGCGATGAAGGGGAGCCAGCGTTTCATGGGTTCGGGATCTCAGACGGCATTGCCCGCGAGTCCGTCGTCGGCCGGCGCAGGCGCCCGCGTCGGCGCCGACGCGGGAGCGTCCTCGGCCCTGCGCTCGCGTCCTGCTTCGCGCACTCTGCGGAAACGCCGATCCAGCGCGGTCACGAAGCCGCCGATCGCCATCAGCAGCGCGCCGATCCAGACCCAGCGGATGAAGGGCTTGATGTGCACGCGCACCGCCCAGGCGCCGCCGCCCAGCGGTTCGCCGAGGGCGACGAACACGTCGCGGGTCACGCCCGGACGGATGCCGGCTTCGGTCATCACCTGACCGCCGCTGGCGTATTCGCGTTTCTCCGGATGCAGGGTGGTGATCCGGCGGTCGTCGCGAAAGACTTCGATGCTGCCGCGGCTGGCGATGTAGTTCGGGCCCTGCAGGCGCTGCACGCCGTCGAAGCGGAAACTGTCGCGGCCGATGGTCAGGGTCTCGCCCGGCTTCATCGCGATCTCGCGCTGCTGCAGCTGCGCCTCGACCAGCAGCGCGCCGACCAGGAATACCGCGATGCCGCCGTGACCCAGCACCATGCCGACCATTTCCGCGGTCAGCGGGCTGCGCTGGGTGCGCACGCGCTGCCACACGAAACGCGCGGTGCCGAAACCGACCCAGAGCGCGCCGGCGACGCCAGCGGCGGTCTTCAGCGGGCCCTGCGGTGCCTGGAAGTAGGCGATCACGCCGGCGATCAGCGCCAGCACCGCCCACGGCCACAGCAGGCGCAGCGGACGGTCGAGCTGGTCGCGCTGCCAGCGCGTCAGCGGGCCGAACGGCAGCAGCAGCACGATCGGCGTCATCAGCACGATGAACAGCAGCGAGAAATACGGCGGGCCGACCGAGATCTTGTCGTCGCTGCCGATCGCGTCCAGCAGCAGCGGGTAGAGGGTGCCGATCAGCACCATCGCGCAGGCCGCGGTCAGGAACACGTTGTTGATCAGCAGCAGAGTCTCGCGCGAACCGGTCGCGAACGGGCGGCCGCCTTCCAGCTCCGGCGCGCGCAGCGCGTACAGCAGCAGCGAGGCGCCGACGACGATGCCGAGGAACACGAGGATGAACATGCCGCGGCCGGGATCGGCGGCGAAGGCGTGCACGCTGGTGAGCACGCCCGAGCGCACCAGGAAGGTGCCGAGCAGCGACAGCGAGAACGCGGCGATCGCGAGCAGCAGCGTCCAACTGCGGAAACTGCCGCGCTTCTCGGTGATCGCCTGCGAATGCAGCAGCGCGGCGCCGGCCAGCCAGGGCATGAAGCTCGCGTTTTCGACCGGGTCCCAGAACCACCAGCCGCCCCAGCCCAGTTCGTAGTACGCCCACCAGCTGCCGAGCGCGATGCCGAGGGTCAGGAACGCCCAGGCGACGTTGGTCCACGGCCGGGTCCAGCGCAGCCAGTCGCCGACCGCTTCGGGGCCCGAGGCGTTGCGGTCGAGCAGCGCGGCGATCGCGAACGCGAACGGCACGCCGAAGCCGACGTAGCCCATGTACAGCATCGGCGGATGGAAGATCAGGCCCGGATCCTGCAGCAGCGGGTTGAGGTCGCGACCCTCGGCCGCGGCCGGCAGGATCCGCTCGAACGGGTTGCTGGTGAAGATCATGAACGCGAGGAAGCCGACGCTGATGACGCCCATCGTGCCCAGCACCCGCGCGGTGACAGCTTCCGGCAGATGATGCGAGCGCGCGGCGAGCACCGCGCTCCACAGCGCGAGGATCAGCGCCCAAAGCAGCAGCGAACCCTCGTGCGCGCCCCACACCGCCGAGAAGCGGTACATCATCGGCAGCAGCGAGTTGGAATTCTGGGCGACGTACTGCAGCGAGAAATCCTGGGCGACGAAGGCCCAGGTCAGCAGCGCGTAGGCGATCGCGACCAGGATCAGTTGCATCCACGCCGCCGGGCGCGCCACCGCCATCCACGGCGACAGCCCGCGCTGCGCGCCGATCATCGGCAGCGTCGACTGCACGATCGCGATCAACAGGGCGAGGACCAGCGCGATCTGGCCGAACTCGGGGAGCAGGTGCATGCGCGTTCAGTATCCTTTCGAGGGCGCCGCGGACGGCGCCTGCTGCTGCGCCTGCGGCGCGGGGGCGGCGGGCATGCC
>JBIJBH010000169.1:0-7454 GCA_044345315.1 Lysobacteraceae bacterium | reverse complement strand
GCGCAGCCGCTGGCGAGCAGCAGCGCGGCGGGCAGCAGCAGCCGCAGGCGGAACCGGGAGAAGGACGGCGAGGGGAGAAGGATCATGGCGGCAGTCTGTCGGCCGTGGCGAGTGGGGGAAGGCTCGCGACCGGTGCTCAGTCGCGGGCGAAGGTCAGATCGGTGCCGAGGCGGTAGGCGCGGCGCAGTTCGGCGAAGCCCGGTGGATCACCGGACACTTCGACGCCGCCGCAGCGCGTGGCCAGCAGCGACAGCAGGGCCAGCCCGGCGCTGTCGATCGATTCGACCGCGCCCAGATCGAAGCGGCGGGCATCGTTGGCGGTGCCCGCGGCCTCCCTGCTCCAGTGCGCCCAGGCCGCGGCCGCGTTGGCGCGCAACAGGGCGCCGCGGAAGCGCAGGGTCTCGCCTTCGCGCTCGATGGCGACGGCGTTCACTGCCCGGCGTCCGCCCGCAGCTGGCCGTTGCGCAGTTCGGTCGCGACCTGGCGGATGGTCTTGCGCTGCAGCTCGGCGTCGAACTGGTTGCGGAAGGTCTGTACGTAGGACACGCCCTCGACCATCACGTCGAAGACCTTCCACTGGTTGCCGCTGCGGCGCATCAGGTAGTCGACCGGGATCGGCTCGCCGCCCTGACGCAGGAATTCGCTGGAGACCTTCACGCCGAGGCCGCGACTGAGCGCGCTCTCCGATTTCACCCGCACGCGCAGCTGGGTGTTGAAGTCGAGCAGCGAAGAGCCGTAGCGCTGCATCAGATTGTCGGCCAGCGCGTCGGCGAACAGTTTGACGTCCTCGTTCGAGGCGCCGCGGGCGTGGCGCCCGAGCACCAGGCGCGCCGCGTAGTCGCGGTCGAACATGGCGTTGAACTCGGTGCTGACGAAATCGCGCAGCGCGGCGCGGTTGCGGGTGAACTCGGCGCGGCGCTTCTCCAGGGTGGTGAGCACGCGCTGGCTGTTGTTGAGCACGAGCTGGCTGGGCGAGCCCTGCATGGTCGCCGAGGCCGGCGCGTTGCGCGCGGGGGCGGGCTGCTGGGCGAGCGCCGGCAGCGCCGCGAGCAGGGCGGTGCCGAGCAGCAGCGCGAGCGGCGAGAGACGGAGCGAAGGTTGGCGGATCATGGCGTCGGCGTCTGTCCGGTGGCGGGGGAGTCGGAAGGCTGGTCTGGCGATGGGTCGGACCCGTCGGCGCCGGAGGAGGTTCCGGTGCCGCCGAAGATGTACTTGCCGGCGAGCTGGACCAGATCCACCGCCGGCGTGGTGAAGGCGATCTCCTCGCCCGGCGCCAGCGTCTGCGGGTCGCCGCCGGGCTGCAGTCCGACGTAGCTCTCGCCGAGCAGGCCGCCGGTGAGGATGCCGGCGGAGGTGTCGATCGGCAGATCCTTGTAGCGGGCGTCGATCTCGAGCACGACCACCGCGTCGAGCTTCTTCGGGTCGAGTTCGATCGTGGCGACCTTGCCGATCGCGACGCCGCCGATCTTCACCGGCGCCATCGGCCGCAGCTGGCCGAGATTGCTGAACCGCGCCTTGAGGGTGTAGGTGTCCTCGCCGAAGCCGAAGCGGCCGTTGGTGGAGGCGATCGCCAGCACCAGCAGCGAGGCCAGGGCCAGCAGCAGAAAGGCGCCGACGGCGAATTCGAGGCGGGGACCGCGTGCGCTCATGGGAATGGACTCATCTCGGGCGGAATCGATGGCAGTGGTTCAGCGGAACAGGAATGCGGACAGGACGAAGTTGAACATCAGCACCAGCAGCGAGGCGTTGACCACGGCGCGGGTGGTGGCGACCGAGGTGCCCTCGATCGTCGGCTCGGCGTGATAACCCACGTACGAGGCGACCAGCGCCGCGGTGCCGCCGAACACGGCGGATTTCAGGAACGCGGGCAGGAAGTCTTCGTGGAAATCGACCGCGTCCTTCATCACCTGCCAGAACGCGCCGTTGTCGATGCCCAGCACCTGCACGCCCTGGAACCAGCTCGCGGCGATCGCGAGGCTGCAGAAGAACGCGGTCAGCAGCGGCACCGTGATCACCGCCGCCCAGAACCGCGGCGCGACCGCCTTGCCGACCGGATCGATGCCCATCAGCCCGAGCGCGGTGATCTGGTCGGTGGCGCGCATCAGCCCGAGTTCGGCGGCGATCGAGCTGCCGGCGCGGCCGACGAACAGCAGCGCGGTCAGCACCGGCGCCAGTTCGCGGTACATGCCCAGGCCGATCAGGGCGCTGATCTGGTTGGCCGCTCCGTAGGTCTGCAGCGCGCGGTAGCCCAGCAGGGTGATCGAGAGGCCGACGAAGGCGCCGCCCACCGCGATGATCGGCAGGCTGCGCGCGCCGATCTTGTAGATCTCGCGGATGAGCTCGTTCCAGAAATCGCGGCTCGGTCGGCTGGCGCGGAACACCGCCAGCGAGAACAGGCCGGCGCGACCGATGCCGCGGATCGTCTCGGCGAGCGCCATCACGCGGCCTCCGTGCGCGGCGCGCTGTCGAACGGAATCGGGCCGTCGGGTTCGCCGTGCAGGAACTGGCGCACCAGCGGATCGGCGGAAGACTCCAGTTCCGCCGGGGTGCCGTCGAAGACGATGCCGCCGTTGGCGATGACCACGGTGCGGTCGGCGATCGGCAGGGTCTCGTGGACGTGATGGGTGACGATCAGGCTGGTGAGGCCGAGGCTCGCGTTGAGCCGCGCGATCAGGCTCATGATCACGCCGCTGGCGATCGGGTCCAGCCCGGTCAGCGGTTCGTCGTAGAGCATCAGCGGCGGGTCCAGCGCCAGCGCGCGGGCCAGCGCGACCCGGCGCGCCATGCCGCCGGACAGTTCGCGCGGGTAGAGATCGGCGGCGGCGCGCAGGCCGACCGCATGCAGCTTCATCTCGACCAGGTGCCGGACCAGCGCCGGCGGCAGATCGGTGTGGGTGCGCAGCGGCAGGGCCACGTTCTCGGCGACCGTGAGATCGGTCAGCAGGCCGTTGCCCTGCAGCAGCACGCCGATGCCCTTGCGCAGATCGAGCAGGGTGCGGCGGTCGCGCGGCACCGGCCGGCCCAGCACCTCGACGCTGCCTGCGGCCGGCTCCAGTTCGCCGGTCAGGGCCGAGAGCAGGGTCGACTTGCCGCAGCCCGATGGCCCGAGGATCGCGGTGATGCTGCCCCGGGGTACGTCCAGGTCGATATCGCGCAGGATCGTGCGCGCGCCGCGATCGAGGCGGAGGCCGGACACACGGACGGCGGCGGGGGTGGCGGACATCGGGGGAGATTTCGGAACCGGAACGGAGCGGGGAGGAGGCGGGGCGGCCGCAAAACCCGTTCAGGATGGCGGCTACCGCCTGAATCCAGCGCGAGCGGGGGCGGCCATTGTCCACGGCGGGCCCCGGACTGTCTGCGCCGCGGATGCGATGCAGCGTCCCGGTGCGGCCCCGGACCGCGAGACACGTCCCGGGCGCTTGTGCCGCGGGCGCCCGCAGGCGAGGATGGCCGCCGCCGCCGGATCGCGCGGAACAAGGGGTCGGGGACCGATGCAACTGCTGATGCTGGAAGACTTCGCCGGGTGCGTGAACGAGACCTTCGTGGCCACGCTCGACGACATCAACGTGGAATTCGTGCTGGTCGAGGCCCGGCCGCTGCCGGAGGGCCAGGTGCGCAATCCGGCGCGGGCGCCGTTTTCGCTGCTGTTCCGCAATACCGCGCCCATCCTGTTCCCGCAGCAGATGTATCCGCTGCGGCATCCGCGGATGGGCGAGATCGGGATCTTCCTGGTGCCGGTCGCGCAGGAACGCGCCGGATTCCTGTATCAGGCGGTCTTCAACTGAGGGACGGCGGCGGCGGTCCCTTCCCGCGCTTTGCCGGAGGCCCGGGAGGGCCGATCGGCTGCGGACAGTTTTCCAATCGCCCGTCGGCCCTCCCGGGCCTCCCGCAGCAACCTGCGTTCAGACTGACGGCGGCGCCCAGCGCATCAGCCGGTAACCGTGTTCGGACTTTTTTTCCGCCACGAAGCCGAGCCGTTCGTAGAGTCGCCGCGCGCCCGGGTTGGCGTCCTGCACGTGCAGATGCATGCCGCGGCCCAGCGCGGCAGCGTCGGCCTGGCTCTGGCGGATCAGCGCCGTGCCGATGCCCTGCGCGCGCCACGACGGCAACAGGCTGATGTCCACCAGCAGGTGATGGGGCGCGGCCCGCTGCAGGTAGTAGCGGCCGATCGGGCCCTCGCCTTCGGCTTCGATCGCGAGGAAGTCGCTGTCGCCGAAGTGGGTGAGGTAGTGCCGGTGCTGCAGCGCGAACTGCTGATCGAGAAAGCTGCGCTTGGCGACATCGGGCCACGGCACGCCGGCCATTTCCGCGGCGCGGGTGCTGGCGTACAGCGTGCGCAGCCAGGGCAGATCAGCGTCGGTCGCGGGCCGCAGCGACACCCCGCGCCCGGTGAGGGGCGCGGGGGTCCGCATGCGATCAGCGCGTTCCGGCGGGAAGGCCACCGGCGTCTGCGGCGTCGCCGTCGTCACGTCACGGGAACGACGGATAGATGCCCTGCAGGGCGATGCAGAAGTTCACGCCCAGATACGGCTGTTGGTTCTGGTGGGGCTGACCGCCGCCCTGGCTGGGGCTGATCATGTTGGGGGCGAAAGTGGTGTTGATGGGTGCGTCGATGTAAAGCCTCGGAACACCAACCGTGAGCAGCGAAAGGGCAGCGTTGGCGCTTGGGGAGCTACTCTTTTTCGTCCCATCGGATTGGGAGTATGAGTTCATCCCGTGGTTATGAGCCGGGATCTGGTTGCTAGTGAGAGTGACGGTGTTGACGCCGAAGGTCTGCCCCAGCGTCCGCGGCGACAGCCCCGGCCCGTTGCCCTGCTGGCAGCCGGCGCGGCCGGCGAAGTTGGGCAGCTGGAAGGTGGTCTGGCCGTTGCCGCCGTAGATGGTGCCGATCAGC
This sequence comes from Lysobacteraceae bacterium, assembly GCA_044345315.1. Classification (GTDB taxonomy): domain Bacteria; phylum Pseudomonadota; class Gammaproteobacteria; order Xanthomonadales; family Xanthomonadaceae; genus Lysobacter_I. Next base: position 2,560 of record JBIJBH010000169.1, on the reverse strand, counting down.
GAGAACAGCGCGGTGTTCTGCGAGATCGGCAGGGTGGCGCCGTTCGCGAATGCCCAGCCGCGGGGATTGAAGTTGAAGCCGAACAGCTGGATTTCGCCGATGAAAGGTTGCGTCATGAACTGGTTCCTCCGATGAGGTGCCGCGCGATGATCGCGGCCGCGCCTGCGTGGCGCTGTGGAATGTCGATGCGTGCTGAGGCGGCACTCATGCCGGCGACGGGAAGATGCCCTGGGTCGCGATGCAGTACTGCACTGTCAATGTGGGCATGCAGTTCTCGTGCGGTTGGCTGCCGCCGGCCAAGCTGGTCGATTGTGCCGACATGGCGATGGGGGTGGCGCCAGTCAGATCGGTGGCATAGAACGAGTCGCCGCTGACAGTACCGGGCAGTAGTGTGTTGCCCGGAGTCAAAGAGTTGGATGCGCCAGATGTGGCCACGACTACGTGGGTATGTGCAGGCATTTGTGTCGGCAGTACGGTCACGGTCTCGGTGCCGGCGCGCTGGCCGATGACGTAGCTGCTCAGGCCCGGCCCCGTCCCCTGGTGGATCGGCACGCGGCCGCGCAGGTCGGGCACCGCGAAAGTGGTCTGGCCGTCGCCGCCGTAGGTAGTGCCGATCAGCGCGAACAGGGCGTCGTACTGGGAGATCGGCAGCAGGCTGCCGTCGCAGGCCTGCCAGCCGTTGGGGGCGCCGCGGGTGCCGAAACCGAACATGCGGATCTCGCCGATGTAGGGAGTGCTCATGGATGTGTGCTCCGAAAATCGATGGGGACGGTCGCGCCGATGCGGCGCGGGCGTCCGGAAGTCCTTGGGTCGCCGCGGTCAGTTGCGCGACGGGAAGATGCCGCTGAGCGCGATGCAGAAGTTGATCACACTGTAGGGCTGCAGGTTCGGATGCGGCTGGTTGCCACCAGAAGGTGCCAAGGTCTGCGGATTCAATGGCACCAATGCGCCGGAGGAAGGCGCGTAAACGTTGAGTGCGTTCGAGGTATTGGTGCTGGTCGCGAATACTCGTCCCGACGGATTGCGATTGTCTCCAGCTGTCGTCGAAGCGTTGACTGAGTGCGTATGTGCAGGCAGGTTGGTGCTCAGGAGAGTTACGTTCTCCACGCCCGAGGCCTGGCCGATCTGCACCGACGGCGGCTGCCAGCTCGGGTCGACCGAAGATGCGTAGCCGATCGGTGTGCGGCTGCGCAGGTCCGGCAGCGCGAAGTTGGTCGTGCCATTGCCCCCGTACTGCGTCCCCAGCAGCGAGAACAAGGCCTGGTTCTGATTGATCGGCAGTAGCTGGCCGTTCGCGAGCGCCCAGAATTTGGGCGCGAAGTTGAAGCCGGCCATCATGACTTGGCCGATGAAGAACTCGCTCATCGTGATCCTCCCCTTGGATGGTTGGCGTGACACGTCGTGCGCCGCGCCGGCCTACTCTGAACCCCAATCGGCTGACCGACAAGACCTCCTCACCGGGGATGCGGCTATGGTGCTGCGCGGGGGGGGGGGCTTCCGTTGGGCCCCCGATCCTGATCCAATGCGAAAGGTATGGCCTCAAAGGTTGGGAGCGGTCTGGCCGGTTCACGGCCGGCAGCACGTCTCTCCCCTAGGGCTCGTGGATCCGGCCGGCGACCTCCACAAAGAGAGTACGGTCATCAGGGGAAGGAATATGAACATGTTCTCGACGCAGGCTCCGTGCGACCGTAGTCCTCTCGCCAAGCTTGGTTTGCAGCTGGCTATCTTGTGCCTGATGGCTATCTGGTCAACATCCATCAGCGCGGCAGTCTCGCCGTTTTGCCCAACGCAAAATCTGACAGTTGCGACTGGTGGCTCAGTCACTTCCGCAAATTTGGCCACCTGCGATGGTCCCCTCAATATCGGCATGGTTCCCGGGATCCCGGGGCCGACGCATGGAACCATAATCGTCAGTCCCCAGACCGGCCCGGGCAATCAGACGGTCACTTACAACCACAACGGAAACTCGGCCACCTCCGACACTTTCGTCCTTGAGGACGAAAATGGCGACACATTGACCTTCAACGTTACGATCACTCCCCCGGCTTCGCCGATCGTGGTCTCGCCGTTGGCGTTGCCGACATCGACTGCGGGAACCGCGTTTTCCCAGACCCTAACATCCTCAGGTGGATTGGCTCCTTACTCGTATTCGCTCCAGAGCGGAACCTTGCCAGTTGGCCTGACACTCAGTGGCGGGGGCGTCATCAGCGGCACGCCGACTCAACGTGGAGGCTATGCCTTTACGGTCCGCTCCACCGATTCCACATCACCGACAGCCCAGTTCGTCGACAAGGGTTACACCGGTACTGTCCAGAATCCGACCCTCTCGATCACTCCGACGACCGCCACCGCGATCCAGAGTGTCCCCTTCTCCCAAACCCTTGCTATCACTGGCGGCGTCGCTCCCCATAGCTGTCTGTTGGAAACCGGCACCTTCCCGGCAGGCATCAGCGTCTCCAGCGGCTGCGTCATTAGCGGCACCACCACGGCCGCCGCGGGGAACTACCCCGTCACCATTCGCGTGACCGACGCCAGCACGGGGCCTGGCGTCTATTTCGAA
>JBIJBH010000168.1:0-7477 GCA_044345315.1 Lysobacteraceae bacterium | reverse complement strand
GATTCCGCTGGGCTGGGCGATGGATTCCAGCGGCGCCGCCGCGTGGGTCGCCGCGCATACCCTCGACCGCCTGCCCGAAGGCACGCCGGTGTGGCTGCTGGAGATCGCCGTCGGCCTGCTCGCCACCGCGTTTTCGCTGGTCATCAGCCACGTCGGCGCGACCATCGTGATGGTGCCGATCGCGATCAATCTCGCGCTCGCCGCCGGCAGCGACCCGACCGCCTTCGCGCTGATCGTCGCGCTGTCGGCCTCGAACAACCTGATGACCGCCTCCAACCCGGTGATGTCGATGATCACCGGCCCCGGCGGCTACACCGCGAAGGAACTGTGGCGGGTGGGCGGACCGCTGTGCCTGCTGTATACCGGGATCGTGGTGCTGGTGGTCAATCTGCTGTTCTGACCCCGCCCGCGCATGGCCGGTTCCGGCGCTGCAGCTCGTTCAATCTGCTACGGCGGCGCGCATCCGGCGATCCGGATCCCCTGCCCGGCCCCACCACAGTCTCCGCCCCCGCGGACAGATCGATGGAACGCACTCCGCATCCCGGCCCACCGCCGACATCGCTCCCGCCCAGCGGCCGCCGCCGATGGGCTTCGGCGCCATCGGTCGCACTGCTCGCGCTCGCAGCCTGCGCCTGCACGCCCGCCGGGACGCCGCGCGAGGCCGCACCGCCCTCACCCGCATACGGAACCGCCATGAACGCAACGACCCTCTCCATGTCCGCAGAAGACGTCTCCCGGCGCATGCTGCGCCTGTTCACGAGCGTGCGCGGCCCGGACGACATCACACCGGCGCGGATCCGCGAATTGACCGAGATCGAGGTGCGCTACGGCAATGACGATCCGAAGCAGTACGGCTTCGGCGAAGCGGTGGACGACACCTGGATCTACAACCTGGTGTCGCTGCCCGGACCCGACGGCAAGCCGAACCGGCTGATGTTCTCCTTCGACGATCAGAGCCACGGCCATGCGGACATGGCGCCGGTCTGCGCGCTGGGCTTCGACGACTACGCGAAGGCGCTGACCGACGCGGGCTTCGCGTCGCGCCCCAGGCTCGGGCGCCTGGACCGGGTCGAGTACTGGGAGTACACACGCGGCGACGTGATCGTGCAGGTCTACGTCCGTGGCCAGAGCGCGGCGCGAGCCGATCGTCTCTGCGTCTCGATGATGATCGTCAACGTCTGAGGAGCGCGTCATGCCGACCCCCGAACAGAAACTCGAAGCGCTCATCCAGGACTTCCAGGACAAGAACAAGACCGACACCACCGATCCCGGCAAGGCCCTGCGCGAATGGCTGGACGAATCGCCGGCGCTGAAGGCGCGGATGGCCGACGCGGTCGAGAAGGGCCTGCTGGTCAAGATCGAAGCGCTGCCCGCCGATGCCAACGCCGGCGGTTCCTACAGCGCCGGCACGAAGACGATGAAGCTGCCGGTCGGCAGCCTGAACGACCCGAAGCAGCAGGGCGAAATCACCTTCGTGATGGGCCACGAAATCGAGCATGCGCACTACGGCACTCAGCGCACCGCCGCGAACGACGCCTTCAACAAGGCGGTGAAGACCATCTCCGAAAGCAAGGACGCCAAGCACGACTACACCAAACCGATCGCCGACTACGTGCAGTTCCAGCGCGAAAACGAGGGCAATGCGCATCTGGGCGGCTTCAACGCGATCGTCTCCAAGCTCACCCATGACAACGGCAAGGCGCCGACCCTGAAGGAGCTCTACGAAGCCGTGCCCGGTCGCATGCAGGACTTCATCGACCGCAGCGGCACCGCACCGAACTTCACCTACGCGCTGAAACCGGGGCTGACCCAGAGCGCGGACATGACCCTGGCGTCGACCAAGGAAAATCTGGCGACGATCGGCAAGATCTATTTCGATGCGCCCGCGCACCTGACCAACATCGGCAAGAACGGCAACCAGGACTATCCGACCTATTACGCCGACGCGAAGATGGACTCCATCGACAAGATCGAGAAAGCGGCCTACGCCAAGGCGAAACTGGCCGATCCGACCGCGAAAGAGCCGCAGGTGGAGGTCGATCTGCAGAAGGTCGGCGCGACCAAGTCGCTGTTGACCACGACCCTCAAATACACCGACACCACGCCGGTGAAGGTCGAGGAAGCGCCCAAGCCCGCCCCCGCCGCGGAAGACCCGAAAGCCAAGCCCAAGAGCGGCGGCTCGGATGAACCGATCACCGGCGCCGAGCACGCGCGCGGGCCGGCGTCGCTGCAGACTCAGGCGGAAAACGCGCTCATGCGGCTCGGGATCGAACCGAACGGCGCGGACGCCGCGCGCTTCGCCAACATGAGCGCGATGCTCGCGCTGCAGGCGCAGCGCGACGGACTGACCGAGATCAACGGCGCGCTCAAGGGCAAGGACGGCGCCCTGATCGCCTACCAGGGCGATCCGTCCAGCGATCACGTCAAACGCTCGGTCATCGACATGCAGCAGGCGGCCAACGAGCCGGCGGCCCGATCGGTCGCGCAGCTCGGCCAACCGCAGCAGGCGCCGCAGCCGGTGCCCGAAGCCCCGGTGCAGACGGCCGCGATGCAGCGCTGAGGTCTGCACGGCCCGCCCGGACGCCGCGGCCGACTGGCCGCTCCGCCCGGTCGGTCGCGTTGGTCATGCCGTCGCCCGACCCTCGATCGCTCCCGATTCCGTTACCTATTCCGTTTCTGATCTCGTTTCCGGACAGCACCTCCATGGATCACACCACTCCGCCCGACAGCGCCGACGAGATCGGCAGACGCGTCCTCCGCCTGGTCGAGAACGTGCGCGGCCGCGACGATCTCGCGCCGCAGCGCGTCGAACAGCTCACCGGCATCAAGGTCGAATACAACCCCGACGACCGCAACGAATACGGCTTCAGCGGTCAGCTCACCGACGCCTGGGCCTACAACCTCGTCTCGCTGCCGGAAAGCGACGGCAGCGCACCGTCGCGGCTGATGTTCTCCTTCGACGACGAAAGCCGCGCCGACGCCGACATGGGCCCGATCTGCGGCATGGACTTCGACGACTACGCCGCGGCCCTCGCCGCCGCCGGCTATCGCGTCGCTCCCGCGCGCGGCAAGCACGACCGGGTGCTGTACTGGGACTTCTCGCGCGACCAGGTCTCGGTGCAGATCTACGTGCGCGGCGAAAACGACGACCGGGCCGATCACGCCTGCGTCTCCCGCCTCATCATCAACGCCTGAGGGAGACCACCATGGCCGTCGTCCCCGAGGATGTCCTCAAGAAAGCCGCCGAAGCGAAAAAGGCGGCGGAAGCCAAGCTCGACACGATGCTGTCGGAGTTCGAGAAAGCGAACGATACCCGGACCTCCAAACCCGGCAAGAATCTCCGCGAACTGCTCGAAGCCTCGCCCGATCTCAAGGCGCGGATCGTCGACTCGGTCGCCAAAGGCCATCTGGAGAAGTTCGCCCTGCTGCCGGTCGGCGCCAACGCCGGCGGCAGCTACAACAGCGACGACAAGACCATCGAACTGCCGCGCGCCGACCTGAAGACGGCCCACAGAGACAAATCCGCGGCGGCCGAGCTGGTGTTCGTGATGGGCCACGAGATCCAGCACTCGTTCAACAGCACGGCCAGCGACCGCGCGGTCGACGCCTTCGTCAAGGACGTGCAGAAAATCGCCAAGGGCGCCGGCCCGCACGATTACACCGGCGCGGTCCGCACCTTCATCCAGAGCAATCGCGAAGACGAGGCGAGCGGCCACATCGGCGGCTTCAACGCGATCGCCTCGCAGGTGCTCAAAGACAATCCCAAGGCCGGCCTGCGCGAGCTGTATCTCGCCCATCCGGCGCGGATGCAGGACTTCATCGACCGCAGCGGCAAGGCGCCGACCTTCAGCTACGCGCTGAAGCCCGGCCTCACCATCGACGCGGACATGACCCTGCGCGAGACGCCCGAGAACGTCAAGGCGATGGGCAAGCACTATTTCGACCAGCCGCCCGCCGCCGCGCGGCTCGGCGCCAAGGGCAACCAGGACTATCCCAACTACTACGGCGAATGGGCGCTCGGCGTGATCGCCGACGTCGAAAAACAGACGCTGGCCGAAGCGAAGAAACGCGATCCCAAGGCAGTGGCGCCCGAAGTACAGCTCGACCTGAAGGACCTCGGCCTGAAGAAGTCGCTGATGGACAGCGGGCTGAAGTACACCGACACCAGTCCGAAGAAACCGATCGCGCTCGCCCACGAAACCCTGCACGACAGCCACGCCCGCGACGCGCATCCGCTCAACGACCAGGCGATGCGATCGCTGCAGCCGCACGCCGCGCAGCTCGGCCTGAAGGATCCCGCGGAAGTCGCGAATCTCTCCGCGGCGACCGCGCTGCTGGCGGCGAAGGCGGGCATGGAGCGCATCGACGGCATTCTCGTCGGCAGGAACGGCCAGTTCTTCGCCTACCAGGGCGACCCGATGAGCGAATCCGCCGACCGGGTCGCGGTCAACCTCGCACAGGCCAGACAGCAACCGGCCGCGCAGTCGCTGGCGGCACTGGCATCGGAACACCCGCAGCAGACGTTCGACGCACCGGCGCAGCAGCGCAGCGTCGGCCTGTAGTCCGCACCGCTGCGTCCTGTACGCGAACGCCCCGCAGCGATGCGGGGCGTTCTTGCGTCGCGACGACGGATGCCGCGCTACAGCCCGCGCGCCGCCTGCTCCACCGCACGGAACAGGGCGCGGCCCTTGTTCATCGTCTCTTCCCACTCCTTCTGCGGGTCGGAGTCGTAGACGATGCCGGCACCGGCCTGCACGTAGAGGCGGCCGTCCTGGATCACCGCGGTGCGGATCGCGATCGCGGTGTCGGCGTCGCCGTGCCAGCTGATGTAGCCGATGCTGCCGGCATACACATTCCGCTTGACCGGTTCCAGTTCGCGGATCACTTCCAGCGCGCGGATCTTGGGCGCGCCGCTGACGGTGCCGGCGGGGAAGGTCGCGCGCAGCACGTCGGCGTAGCTCAAGCCCTGCTTCAGGCGACCTGTGACTTCGCTGACGATGTGCATGACGTGACTGTAGCGTTCGATCACGAAACGATCGCCGACCTCGACCGTGCCCGCTTCGCTGACCCGGCCGACATCGTTGCGGCCGAGATCGATCAGCATCAGATGCTCGGCGCGTTCCTTCGGGTCGGCCAGCAATTCGGCTTCGAGCGCGAGATCTTCCTCATGCGTGCGCCCGCGCGGACGGGTGCCGGCAATCGGGCGCACCGTCACCGTGCTTTCACCGTCTTTGCCGCCCTCCAGCCGCACCAGAATCTCCGGCGACGAGCCCACCACCTGGGTGCCGCCGACATCAAGGAAATACATGTACGGCGACGGATTCAGCGCGCGCAGCGCGCGGTAGACGTCGACCGGGCGCGCGCGGAACGGCACCGACATCCGCTGGCTCAGCACCACCTGGAAGATGTCGCCGGCACGGATGTATTCCTTGGACTTCTCGACCGCGGCGATGAAGCCCTCGCGGGTGAAGCCGGAGATGAAATCGCCCTCGTTCACGCCCGCCGAATCGCGCGGCTCGGGATACCCGGGGCCGCCCTGGCGCAGCCGATGGGTGAGTTCGTCGAGCCTGCGATTGGCGCGCGCCCAGGCCTGCGGTTCGCGCGGGTCGGCGTGCACAATCAGGTACAGCCGGCCCTTGAGGTTGTCGAACACCGCGACATCGCGGCTGTCCATCAGCAGGATGTCGGGTGTCCCGAGTTCGTCCGGGGCGGTGGCGCCACGCAGCCGCGGTTCGATGTACTGGATGCATTCGAAACCGAACCAGCCGACCAGCCCGCCGGTGAAGCCGGGCAGCCCCGGCAGGCGCGGAATCTTCTGCGCGGTGCGCAGGCGTTCGACCTCGGCCAGCGGGTCCTCGACCACGCGGCTGTCGACCAGTTCGCCCAGCTCGCTGACGAACAGCGTGTGCCCGGCGAAGGCGTACACCCGATGCGCGGGCAGGCCGATGATCGAATAGCGGCCGAAACGCTCGCCGCCCTCGACCGATTCGAACAGATAGGTATGCGGGCCGTCGGCCAGCTTGAGATAGACCGAGAGCGGGGTGTCGAGATCGGACAGCACTTCGCGCACCACCGGCACGAGGGTATGGCCATCGGCGGCGTACTGCTGGAATTGTTCGAACGAGATCACGCGATGTCCTTGGCGTCGGGGGAACGGGCCTCGATGGGCGAGGAGGGCTCAGGCGCAGGTGCGGCGGCGCCATCGCGGCGCGGCGTGCGGCAGGGGCCCGTTCATGGCGACTGGGGTGGGAACGTTCATGGCCGCCCATGCTAACGGCTTCGCCGCCGTGTCGCACCCGCGCCACCGCGTTGTCATGCCCCGGTCACGGTTCGCCCGGAACATGGGAGTCCATCGCAGGGACGACTGACGGAAGCGGGATTGCTTCCACCCCTCCCCGGGCGACGCCGAAAGGCGTCGCTCTTTTTTTGTGCGATGCGAGTTGCGTCGACGCTCCCCTTCTCCCTGCGGGAGAAGGTGGCCCGAAGGGCCGGATGAGGGCCGGCTCGCGGCGAAGGCATGCGAGACGCATGCGCATCCACCGACCCTCTCCCCAACCCCTCTCCCGAGGTGAGAGGGGCTGAACCTGCAGGACGCTCACCGCACCGCCGCCACCGCCGCCTTCATCGCGGAGACGATCGCCGGATAATCCGGCTGGCCGAAGATCGCCGAACCGGCGACGAAGGTGTCCGCGCCGGCCTGCGCGATCTCGGCGATGTTGTCGACCTTCACCCCGCCGTCGATCTCCAGCCGGATCGGCCGCCCGGTGCGCGCGCTCGCCGCGTCGATCCGCTGCCGCACCACGCGCAGCTTGTCCAGCGCCGAGGGAATGAAACTCTGCCCGCCGAAGCCCGGGTTCACCGACATCAGCAGCACCAGATCGAGCTCGTCCAGCACGTAGTCCAGCACCTCCACCGGCGTCGCCGGATTCAGCACCAGCCCGGCCTGGCAGCCGGAGGCCTTGATGAGCTGCAGCGTGCGATGCACATGCCGGCTGGCTTCGGGATGAAAGCTGATCAGCGAGGCCCCGGCCTTCGCGAAATCCGGGACGATGCGATCGACCGGCTCGACCATCAGATGCACATCAATCGGCGCGGTCACGCCATGCTTGCGCAGCGCCTCGCAGACCAGCGGCCCGATAGTGAGATTGGGCACGTAATGGTTGTCCATCACGTCGAAATGCACCCAGTCCGCCCCCGCGGCGAGGACGGCGTCGACCTCCTCCCCGAGCTTCGCGAAATTGGCCGAGAGGATGGACGGAGCGATGACGGTGGGTTGCATGGCGGACCGGTCGTGAGAGGAGCGTTTGCGGGAAGCCCGGCAGGGCCTTGGGAAGCTTTTGTGGGAGGCCCGGGAGGGCCGACTCTGGAGGCCGCAGCCAAGGCCTCCAGCCCCGACCACACCCCCACACCCGCCCATTATCCCCGCCCCGGCCCCGCACGGCACCCCGGGCCTGCCGCAACAGCGCGAAATGAAAGT
>JBIJBH010000167.1:0-7480 GCA_044345315.1 Lysobacteraceae bacterium | reverse complement strand
GGAGCGCGAGTACATCCTCAACCTCATCACCACCGCGCCGACCGTGGTCTACGAGGTGCTGAAGTCCGACGGCGAGATCATGCCGCTGGACAACCCGGCCAAGCTGCCGCCGGTGAACCACATCGAGGAAGTCCGCGAGCCGATCATCCGCGCCAACATCCTCACCCCGCCGGACTACATCGGCAACATCATCAAGCTGTGCGAAGAGAAGCGCGGCGTGCAGATCGGCATCACCTACATGGCCAGCCAGGTGCAGATCAGCTACGAACTGCCGATGGCCGAGGTGGTGCTCGACTTCTTCGACAAGCTCAAGTCGGTCTCGCGCGGCTATGCCTCGCTCGATTACCACTTCCTGCGCTTCGACGCCGGCCCATTCGTGCGCGTGGACACGCTGATCAACGGCGACCGCGTCGACGCGCTGTCGATCATCGTCCACCGCAGCCACGCCGACCGCCGCGGCCGCGAACTGTGCGAGAAGATGAAGGACCTGATCCCGCGGCAGATGTTCGACGTCGCGATCCAGGCCGCGATCGGTTCGCAGATCATCTCGCGCAGCACGGTCAAGGCGCTGCGCAAGAACGTGCTCGCCAAGTGCTACGGCGGCGACATCACCCGCAAGAAAAAACTGCTCGAGAAACAGAAAGAAGGCAAGAAGCGGATGAAGCAGGTCGGGCGGGTCGAAATCCCGCAGGAAGCCTTCCTCGCCGTGCTCCAGGTGGACAGCAAATGATGCCGGGCGCCGGCGACGGATCGCTTCCGATCGCGGCAGCGATCCCGCCGTCGCCGGAAGCCGTCTCCGCCGCGTTCGATCCCTCTTTCCCGATTATCCCTGCGTAAGGAACACCCATGGTCTGGTTCGAAATCACCCTCGTCGTACTGACCCTGCTGACCGGCGCCATCTGGCTGCTGGACAAGCTGTTCCTGGCCAGGCGTCGGGCCCGCGCCGAGGGGCTGCTCGATCAGACCCAGGAGCCGGTGATCGTCGACTACGCCCGCGCCTTCTTCCCGGTACTGGCGCTGGTCCTGATGCTGCGCAGTTTCGTGGCCGAGCCGTTCCGCATTCCCTCCAGTTCGATGATGCCAACCCTGCTGATCGGCGATTTCATCCTCGTCAACAAGTTCGCCTACGGTCTGCGCCTGCCGATCACCAACCGCAAGTTCGTCGAGATCGGCGCGCCCGAGCGCGGCGACGTGGTGGTGTTCCGCTACCCGGGCAGCGGGCCGGAGGACAGGAACATCGGCGCCGACTACATCAAGCGCATCATCGGCCTGCCCGGCGACACCATCGAGTACGCCGGCACCACCCTGAAGATCAACGGCCAGACCCTGGAATACGTGGCCAACGGCGAGTTTTCCGGCACCGGCCGCAACGCCGAGATGAACGGCGCTGCCCGCCTGACCGAGAAATTCCCGGGGCACGCGCACGAGGTGCTGGAACTGCCCAACCAGTTCGTCGACCCGCGCGGCGAGGGCACCTGGGTCGTGCCGGCAGGCCATTATCTTGTGATGGGCGACAACCGCGACCGCAGCGATGATGGTAGATTCTGGGGGTACCTGTCGGAGGACCGGCTCCGCGGCAAGGCCTTCCTGGTCTGGCTCAACTGCAGCGGCTGGTTCTGCTCGGACGGGTTCGACACGTCCCGCATCGGCAACGGCATTCCCTGACGCCGCCGCGGGCGTGCCGCACAGACATCGTCCAACCAGCATCGTTTCGGGGGAGAGATCGGATATGCGACGCAAACAGAGCGGAATGACCCTCATCAGTTTCGTGGTCGTGGCCGCGGTGGTCGGCTTCTTCCTGTTCATCGCCATGAAGCTGTTCCCGATGTACCAGGAATTCTTCGCGGTGAAGTCCGCGATGAAGGGCATCGCCACCGAGATGGCCGGCGCCAGCGAATCGCCCGCGCAGATCAAGGAAAAGTTCTTCAAGCGCCTGTACATCAACTACTCGAACAACGTGAAACCCGAGCACGTGCGGATCGAGAACAAGGGCAACGGCCAGACCATGTACGTGAACTACGAGGTCCGTGTCCCGATGGTCTACAACATCGATGCGGTCGGGAAGTTCAGCGCCGAACAGCCGCTCGGTGGCTCCGGCCGCAATTGAGGTCGGCCGCGCGGTGGGCGCCGTGGCGGCCTGCGGCGGGCACGTCTTCCGCGACCCGACCCTGCTGGCGCGCGCGCTCACTCACCGCAGCGCCGCGCCGCAGCATAACGAACGCCTGGAATTCCTCGGCGACGCCGTGCTCGGCGCGGTCGTCGCCGAAGCGCTCTATGCGCGCTGGCCGAAAGCGGCCGAAGGCGAACTGACCCGCGCACGCGCCGAACTGGTGCGCGAATCCTCGCTCGCCGGGCTCGCGCGCCGGCTCGAACTCGGCGCGCGTCTCGTGCTCGGCCCGGGCGAGATGAAATCCGGCGGCCATCGTCGCGACTCGATCCTTGCCGACGCGCTCGAAGCGGTGGTCGGCGCGATCTATCTGGACGCCGGTTTCGAGACCTGTCGCGACACCGTGCTGCCGTGGTTCGCGGAGGCGATCGACGCCCTGCCTCCGCCGCACCGGCTGGGCAAGGACGCCAAGACCCGACTGCAGGAATGGCTGCAGGCGCGGCAGCGGCCGCTGCCGGTCTACACGCTGTTGTCCGAATCGGGCGAGGACCACGCCAAGACTTTCCGCGCCGAATGTCTGCTCGCCGACCCGCCGCTGCGCGGCGAAGGCGAAGGCGCCTCGCGCCGCGCCGCCGAGCAACTCGCTGCCGAAGCGGTGCTCGACGCGCTCGATCCCTGAGCGCCTGTTCCATATCGCCGCTGATCGCGGCGTACGCCTCGCGCGCCGCGCCGCGCGATGTCCTCCCGCTCGGTCGCGACGCTGTGAATGCGGGCGGTCCGAACCGAAGCTGCTCGACTGCAGATGCGGCGATGCTCGCCCTGATCCGCAGCCTGCGCGACGAGGATCGCCTCGTTTCCGCCGCGCGCCGATGTTCGCGGCCCGCCGCGGTTGACCGCTTGCTCCCAGCTTTCGCGTGAAGTCGTATGCGCCCCCAAGCATGACCGCGATGCGGGGCCGCCATCCAACAGGACAATCCCCATGCCTCGTCCCACGACATTGCTGAATGTCGCGCTGCTCGCTGTCGTCCTCGTGCAAGCGTGGATGCTGCATGGTCGCGACGCCCCGACCACGCGCGTCGACTCCGATGCGCTCCCGACCGCCTCCATACACGCGCAGACGCCTTCGACGGCCGGTATCGCCGGCGACGATCCGCTCGCGCTGGCGGTGATGGATCGCCTGCAGCGCATCGATGCGCGCCTCGCCGCGCTCGAAGCCGGCGCGCGTCCCGCCGCGAGCGCAGCGGCGAAGCTTCCGGAGCGCATCGATCCGGGCACGATCGCGGACGCCGACCGCCGTCTCGCCGCCCTGCTGCCGGACCGCGAGATCGACTCGCAGGACTGGCTGCGCTGGCAGACCACGCTCGCCGGTCTGTCCGAACCCGAGCGATTCGCGATGTCCGCGGCGTTCTCGCGCGCGCTCAACGAAAACCGCATCCGGCTGCGGTTCTGAAGCCGGCCACACCTCCAACCAGGAGAAAACGATGAAGTCCAGAGTCTTCATGGGCGCTGCCGCGCTCGCTGCGCTGCTGTCCATCGCCGCGATCGCGCAGGCCGGCTCGCGCTGGGTCTATCAGGTCGGGATCAACGACACCTACCGTTTCGCCGTCGGCACCATGGCCGATGCGCGCGGCTCGGCCGACAGCGTGCAGATGATCGGCTGCTATCACAATGCCGGCTTCGCCAACTGCTACGCCACCAACAGCGCCGGTCTCAGCCGTTCCTGCACCACCAGCGACCCCGCGATGATGAGCACGATCCGCGGCATCGGTTCGGAGTCGTACGTTTACTTCCAGTGGAATACCGACGGCACCTGCGGCTACGTGTTCGTCGAGAACGGTTCGCGCTGGAAGCCCGCCTCCGTTTCGGGTTTCTGAAACCGGAAAATGCCGGGCGGCGCGCATCCCGCGCCCGCCCGGCGGCGTCCCGACGGCCATCGGCCACCCGCCGTACGGCTGGGCCCCGGCCCGCTCGCCCGGGGCTGGGTACAATGCCGGGATGAGCGCACCCTCCTACCACGCCGGTCACGTCGCCGTGATCGGCCGCCCGAACGTCGGCAAATCGACCCTGATCAACGCCCTGGTCGGTGCCAAGGTCAGCATCGTCTCGCCGCGGCCGCAGACCACCCGCCACCGTCTGCTGGGGATCGCGAGTTTCCCCGACGGCCAGCTGGTGCTGGTCGATACCCCCGGCATCCACGCCGACAAGGGCTCGGCCACCGCGTCGGCCATGCACCGGATGATGAACCGCGCCGCGCGCGGCGCGCTGGAAGGTGTGGACGCCGCGCTGCTGGTGGTGCGTGCCGGGCAGTGGACCGAGGAGGACAGCCTGGCCTTCGATGCGCTGAAGCAGGCGGGCATCCCGGTGGTGCTGGTGGTCAATCAGGTGGATCGCTATCCCGACAAGGGCCAGTTGCTGCCGTATCTGCAGCAGGTGGCCGAAGGCCGCGATTTCGCCAGCGTGCATCCGGTGTCCGCGCTCAAGCGCAGCGGTCTGCAGCCGCTGGTGAAGACCGTGCTCGGCCTGCTGCCGGAACAGCCGGCGCTGTACGCCGAGGACGAGATCACCGATCGCAGCCAGCGCTTCCTCGCCGGCGAACTGGTGCGCGAACAACTGATGCGCCAGCTCGGCGCCGAACTGCCGTATGCGACCACGGTCGAGATCGAGCGGTTCGAGGAAGAGTCGATCAAGCGCAAGGGCGCGCCGCCGGAGTCGATGTACCGCATCGGCGCGGTGATCTGGGTCGAACGCGACGGCCAGAAGGCGATCGTGATCGGCAAGGGCGGCGCCCGGCTGCGCGAGATCGGCACCAAGGCGCGCCAGCAGATGGAGCGCCTGTTCGGCTGCAAGGTCTTCCTCGAAACCTGGGTCCGCGTGCGCGAAGGCTGGTCGGACGACGAGGCGGCGCTGAAGGCGTTCGGATATTCGGAGTAGGCGCGATGCCGCGCTGCGCATCGCGCCCCGCATCGTCCCACGGTAGACCGGCCTTCAGGCCGCTGCCATGCGCGGCGGCCGTCTCCTCATGGTGATGCGCTACGCCGCCGAACCCGCCTTCGTCCTCCACGCCCGCGCCTGGCGCGAGACCAGTCTGCTGGTCGAGGTACTGAGTCGCGAACACGGCCGCGTCGGACTGGTCGCGCGCGGCGTGCAGGGGCCGAAGAAGCATGTACTGCGCGCAGCGCTGCAGCCGCTGCAGCACATCCGTTTCGATGCGGTGCAGCGCGGCGAACTGGCGCAATTGACCGGCGCCGAAGCGATCGACGACGCGCCGCGGCTGCAGGGCGAGGCGATGCTCGCCGGTTTCTATCTCAATGAGCTGATGCTGCGCCTCGCGCCGCGCCACGACGCCCAGGAGACGCTGTACGCGGTCTACGGCGAGACCCGCGCGCGCCTGGCGTTGCCCGATCTGTCGCTGGCGTGGACCCTGCGCCGCTTCGAACGCGATCTGCTGGAAGCGCTGGGCGTGGGCTTCGCCTGGGACACCGACGGCGACGGCCGCGACATCGACCCGGCCGCGCGTTATCGCCTCGACGCCGAACACGGCCCGCGGCGTGTGCTGGGCGAAACGACCAACGCCGGCCGCAGCGAACGCGGCGACACTGCCACCGGCCGCGCGCTGCTGGCGCTCGCCGCCGACGACGAACCGGTCGCCGAGGACATGCCCGGCCTGCGCCGCGCGATCCGCGCGCTGCTGCTGCAGCACCTCGGCGGACGCGGGCTGAAGTCCTGGGAACTGATCGCCGGGTTGCCGCGCACCGGCGCATAGGGTGCGCCTCGGCCTGAGGTATCCCCACGTTTTTTTTGAAAAAAATCGCTGAAAAAGTTCACTCGCAATGCTATCCGTCAGCCGGCAAGGATTTTGATCTTGATCTACCGGGGCCCCTGGTTGCGGCGGGATTCGCGGATCAGGCCCGAAGGGCGCGCGACAGGAAGTCGCGCGTTTTTCGACAGTACAGGGATGTACTGTCGAAAAACCCCGCGAATTCCGCGGACCCGGCGCGCAGCGCCGGGCGCAACCGACGGGGTGTGCTTTCTTTGGGCCACTCTTTCTTTGCACAAGCCACTACTGTCCGGTAAAACCTCACCGATTTCGAAGTAAGCGCCTGTTTTTATTGGCTATTCCACCCCTTTTGATCTGTCGCCGATTCTGGCGAGGGAGGCTGCTTCCAGCTTCAATCGGGGATCGTCATGCCACAGGGTCGCTTCGTCTTTACCCAACTCATGCAGCACCTGCCGCTGCATACCTTTCGGCGATTGGTGGCCAAGTACGATGGGCATCGATACGTCAAACGCTTTTCCTGCCTGGATCAATTCCTGTGCATGGCCTTCGCCCAACTCACCGGTCGCGAGAGCCTGCGCGACATCGAGCTTTGCCTGCGTGCGCACCAGGCAAAACTGTTTCATTTAGGCATCCGTGGCCGCGTTGCCCGCAGTACCTTGGCCGATGCCAACGAACGTCGTGACTGGCGGATCTGCGCCGATTTTGCACAGGCCCTGATCAGCACCGCGCAGCGCTTGTATGCCGATGAGCCTCTGAGCGTGGAGTTGGCCAATACGGTATATGCGCTCGATTCCAGCACCATCGACCTGTGCTTGTCGGTGTTCCCGTGGGCGCACGCCGTCCATGCCGGGCATGGCGGCATCAAGTTGCACACCCTCCTGGATGTACGTTGCGCCATTCCCACGATCCTCCATATCACCCCGGCACAGCAGCATGATGTCCACATGCTTGACCGGCTGACCCCGGAGGCGGGTGCGATTTATCTCATGGATCGCGGCTATCTGGATTTCGCCCGACTGCACGAGATGCATTGCGCAGGTGCATTCTTCGTCATGCGTGCCAAGAAGAACATGCGTATGCAGCGTCGGTATTCACACCCGGTCGCCGATCGATCACTTGTGGCATGCGATCAGACCGTCGTCCTGGCGCGTTCGGTGGCCCGCGCACGCTATCCGGCCATGCTGCGCCGATTGCGGCTGCGTGACCCCGATACCGGCAAGTCTATCGTTTTGCTGACCAATCACTTCGCCTTGCCTGCGGCAACGATCGGAGCCTTGTATCGGCAGCGATGGCAGGTCGAATTATTCTTCAAATGGATCAAACAGCATCTGCGCATCAAGACCTTCTTTGGTACATCGGCCAATGCCGTGAAGACTCAGGTCTGGATCGCCGTGTCGGTCTATGTGCTGATCGCCATCGTGCGCAAGCGGCATGACAGCCGCGCCAGTCTCTACGAATGGTTACAGATTTTGAGCATCACGTTATTCGAACAAACCCCGCTGAATGAAGTGTTTGCTGAGTCAAAGCAACACAACTCCGGCGATGATGCCGATAAGCAATTGATTTTGTTCGAGTATTAACCGGACAGTAGTGGC
>JBIJBH010000165.1:0-7509 GCA_044345315.1 Lysobacteraceae bacterium | reverse complement strand
TCGCGGGGTTTTTCGACAGCACATCCTTGTGCTGGTCGAAAAACGCGCGGCATCCTGCCGCGCGCCCTACGGGCCTGATCCGCGAATCCCGCCGCAACCAGGGGCCCCGGTAGATCAAGATCAAACCCAACGCCGGCACATCGGAGCGCGATGGCTGCCGAAATGCCTTAATTACCCGCGAACGCAGCATCAATCCACCCGCACCGCATGCAGGATCGACTTCGCCAGCGTCGCTCCGTCGCCGCCGTCCGCATCCGCCACCAGCCGATGCGCCGCGACCGCGATGAACAGCGTCTGCACATCCTCCGGCAGCACGTGCGCACGCCCGAGCAGCAGCGCATGCGCGCGCGATGCGCGCAGCAGCGCGAGGCCGGCGCGCGGCGACAGGCCCACGCGCACACCGGGATGATGGCGGCTGCGTGCGAGCAGCCGCTGCACGTAATCGATCAGCGCCTCGCTGGCGTGCACCGCGGCCACCGCGCCGCGCAGCGCGCGCACCTGTTCGGTGTCGAGCACCGCCGCGCTCTGCGCGATCAGGTCGCGGCGATCGGTGCCGGCGAGCAGGTCGCGCTCGGCGTCTTCCGGCGGATAGCCCAGATGCAGCCGCAGCAGGAAGCGATCGAGCTGCGAATCCGGCAGCGGGTAGGTGCCGGACAGGTCCACCGGGTTCTGGGTCGCGATCACGAAGAACGGATCGGGCAGGGCATGCGTCGTGCCGTCGACCGTCACCTGATGTTCGGCCATCGCCTCCAGCAGCGCGCTCTGGGTGCGCGGCGGCGCACGATTGATCTCGTCCGCCAGCAGCACCTGCGCGAACACCGGCCCGGGATGGAAGCGGAACGCGCGTTCGCTGGCGTCGAACACCGAGACGCCGACGATGTCCGAAGGCAGCAGGTCGGAGGTGAACTGCACGCGCTGGAACGCCAGGCCGAGCGTCGCCGCCAGCGCGTGGGCGAGGGTGGTCTTGCCGAGCCCGGGCAGATCCTCGATCAGGATGTGTCCGTCCGAAAGCAGGCCGACGAACGCCAGACGGACCTCGTGCGGCTTGCCCAGCACCAATCGGTTGACCTGCGCCTGGGCGCGTTCGAGGGCATCGCGCAGCGCGTCGTTTAGCATGTGCGGGGCTCGCGGTCTGGCGTCACGGCGTTCTCCGGGGGCGATGAGTGCATTCATGGCAGTGTAGGACAGTACGCGGACATGCAGCAGACGGATTCGGCGAAGCGGACCTTCATCGCGCTCTGGGCGGCGGCGATGCTGTGCAAGTGCGCGCTCGCCGCACACGTGCCGCTGTTCGTGGACGAGGCGTTCTACTGGCAGGAAGGCCGACATCCGGCCTGGGCCTATTCCGATCTGCCTGGCTTGACCGCCTGGCTGACGCGGCTCGGGGTCGAGCTGTTCGGACATCATCCCTTCGGCCTGCGTCTGCCGTTCCTGCTGATCGCCGCGACGCTGCCGTGGTGGATCGCGGCGATCGCGCGGCGCGAGGTCGGCCATCGCGATGGCTGGCGCGCAGGTTCGCTGGCGGTGCTGCTGCCCCTGCTCGGCACGCTCGGTGTCCTGGGCCTGCCGGATGTGCCGCTGGCGCTGGCGACCGTGGCCTGTCTGGATGCCGGCACGCGGCTGCTGCGCGGCGTCGACTGGCGTCCGGTGCTGCTGCTCGCGGCGGGGCTGGTCATCGGCGGGCTCACCCACTATCGATTCGCGGCGGTGATCGGCGTCGGTGTCGTCGCCCTGCTGCTGATGCCGGAAGGCCGGCGCGTGCTGCGCGATCCGCGGGTGTGGGCGGCGATCGCGATCGGAGCGCTGGCGTGGTGGCCGCTGCTGGCGTGGAATCTCGACAACGCCGATGCCGGGCTGCGTTTTCAACTGGTCGATCGCCATCCCTGGGCGCTGCACGCCGATGGCCTGTGGTTCCTCGCGATCCAGGCGGTGCTGGTCACGCCGCTGCTGCTGTTCGCGCTGCTGCGCGGCGGTTGGCTCGGATGCCGCAATCGCGACCGGGCGGGGATGCGCTATCTCGCCTGCAGCGGTCTGCTCGTCTTCGCGGGATTCTTTCTGCTCGGTTTCGTCGCCGATGCCGAACGCGTGAGTTTCCACTGGCCGCTGCCGGCGTATCTGGCGCTGCTGCCGCTGGCGCCGGCGGTGCTCATGGCCTGGCCGCGGGGCCTGCGCGCCGCGGCCTGGGCGCTGGCGGCGCTCGGCCTGTGCGCGGGTCTGGGTTATTACGCGCTCACCGCCTCTCCGGCGATGCGCGAACGCGCCGCCGACAGCAAGGTTTACCCGTCGAACTTCGCCGACTGGCATGCGCTTGCGCGCGAAGTGTCGGCGATGCGGGCATCGATGCCCGCGGACACCCGGCTGCTGGCCGACCACTTCAAGATCGGCGCCGGGCTCGGCTTCGTGCTCGACGATCCGCGGATCGCGGTGCTCGATCATCCGCTGAATCATCATCATGGCCGCGCCCCGCAGCTGCGGCTGTGGGGTCTGCACAACGAAGGCCGCGCCCCGCGCGACACCGCGCCGCAACTGCTGATCGTCGGCGCCACCGACGTGCCGTATCGCGAACAACTGCGACGCTGGCACGACCTCTGCCGCATGGTCGGGCCGTTGCCGCCGCCGCGGGTGCTGAACATCGATCACGGGCGTCAGCGCTATCTGCTGTTCGCGCTCTCCGGCCAGCGCCGCGGCGGCTGCGTCGCGCCGGCGATGGCCTGGGTCGACGGGCCCGAACCCGGCGACCGGGTGTCGCGCCGGTTCGCGCTGGAGGGCTGGGCGTTCAAGGACGGTGTCGGTCTGTCCTCGGTCGAAGTGCTGCTCGATGGCCGGCCCTTCGCCCGTGCGGCCTACGGGCTGCCGCGCCCGGAGGTCGCCGGTTTCTGGGCCAAGTGGCGCGAGGGCGGCTCGACCGATCCCGCGCATCCGAATGTCGGCTTCCGCGCCGAACTCGATCTCGGCGACCGTCCGCCCGGTCGGTACCGCATCGGTCTGCGCCTGCACGGTCGCGACGGCAGCGTCGAGGACTGGCCGAGCCAGATCGTCGAACTGCGGCCTTAGCAGGCTGTTGAAAAACAGCCTGATAACGCAGCAATGGATGGCTGCGGCGACGAAGCAAGCGCGTAAGCGATTGATTCGTCGGGAGCGAGTCCGGACCTGTGCCGGACTCGCGACTTGAAAAACGCGCATGAAGCGCGTTTTTCAACACTCTGGCAGGCCAGCTCAGGGCACCGCGAACCCGGCCGCCCGCAGGGCGCGCGCAGTGTCGATCAGCGAAAGACCGATCAGCGCGGTCGGGTCGCGGCTGTCGATCGCCTCGAACAGTGCGATCCCCAGTCCTTCCGATTTGAAGCTGCCGGTGCAGTCCAGCGGCCGCTCGCGTTCGACGTAGCGCGCGATCTCGTCGGCGGACAGGCTCCGGAAGCGCACCGTGGTGATGTCGAGCGATTCGAAACGGCGGCCGTCCGGGCCGGCGAGGCAGAGCGCGGTCAGGAAGCGCACCTCGCGCCCGGACATCGCGCCGAGCTGGGCGACGGCGCGCTCGGCCGTGCCGGGTTTGCCTAGCGGTTCGCCGTCCAGTTCGGCCACCTGGTCGGAACCGATCACCCAGACCGTCATCACGTCGGCTTCGGCACCGGCGAGCACGGCCTCGGCCTTGGCCCGTGCCAGACGCACGGCCAGCGCCTGCGGCGCCTCGCCCGGCAGCGGGGTCTCCTCGACCTCCGGCCGGGTCACGGTGAAGCGCAGGCCCAGTCGCTCCAGCAGCGCGCGCCGGTAGGAGGAGGTCGAGGCGAGGATCAGCGAGGGAGACGGCGGGCCGGCCACGGGCGGTTCCGGCTCAGGACGCCGTGGAGCGGGCGCGCTCCATCAGCGTGAGTTGCTGGTCGATCCGTGCCCTTGCCTGGTCCAGCGACAGCCGCATGTCCTGCAGACGCTGGATCGAGGCGGTCTCGCCGTGGGCCTGCACCCACAGACGCTGGCGCAGCATTTCCTGCAGCGCGGCGCGCACGGTCTCGTCCTGATCGCCGGTGATCGCCTCGATTTCGCTGCGCGCCAGCCGCAGCCGCGCCTCCAGGGCGTCGGCGGCGTCCAGCCATTGGGTGTAGGCCCGCCGCCGCGGCAGATCGCGCCGCGACACCCGCCAGGCGAGGCCCAGTCCGAGCAGGACGACGACCGCGAACAGGGCGGTCGCCACGGAAAGGGTGAAAACGGTCACGCGCTGGACCCGAAGGCGGGCGGACAGTCTGCCGCGGCCCGCGGCGGACGGCAAATCGTTGCCGCGCCAAGGGTTTGGGTTTGACAGCGCTTGCCCCGGCCCCTAACATTCCGCGTCTTATGTCCGCTGAAGTGCCCGAAGTCCTGGACGCTTGGCGCATGGTGGCGTCGCGGCGGCGTTTCGAGGGAACGCTGCCGCTGGCCGCGATGGCCCGCCTCCGCGATCTGCTGGCCGATACCGACGGAGAAGTCCGCTTCTCGCTCGAGTTCGACCGCGATTCGCTGCAGGTGCCCTTCGTCGAACTGCAGTTGCATGCCGATCTGCCGCTGGTATGCCAGCGCAGTCTGCAGCGGTTCCTCGAACCGGTGTCGCTGACCCAGCGACTCGCCTTGGTGCGCGACGACGGTCGCGACGCCGAGGAGGTCGAAGCGGCGCTGCCGCCGGGCTACGAGGCCCTGCAGGTCGGCGACGACGGTCATCTGCATCCCGCAGCGCTGGTCGAGGACGAGTTGATCCTCGCGGTGCCGCTGGTGCCGGCGATGCCGGGCAGCGAGTCGCTTGAACGCGACTGGCCGCCGCCGGCGGAAGAAGAAACGCGCGCCAATCCGTTCGCGGTGCTGGCGACGCTGAAGAAAACCTGAGGAATCGCGGCCTCCGCGTTTCTTTCCGACACCCGATTCACACGTTTCCGAAATCTACACGTTTCGAGCTGGAGCAATCCCATGGCTGTGCAGAAATCCCGAGTCACCCCGTCCCGCCGCGGTCAGCGCCGTTCGCACGACGCGCTCACCGCCAAGCAGCTCGCCACCGACCCCACCTCGGGCGAAGTGCATCTGCGCCACCCCATCACCAAGGACGGCTACTACCGTGGTCGTCAGGTGATCGCGCCGAAGACCAAGGTCGTCGACGAAGAGTGATGCGTACGGCGCCTCAGGCGCCCTGCTTGCACGGCACCGGCCTTCTCGTCGGCGCCACGTTCCGGATGCGGCCCGCGGGCCGCTTC
Organism: Lysobacteraceae bacterium; assembly: GCA_044345315.1. Classification (GTDB taxonomy): domain Bacteria; phylum Pseudomonadota; class Gammaproteobacteria; order Xanthomonadales; family Xanthomonadaceae; genus Lysobacter_I. The sequence continues at coordinate 2,296 of JBIJBH010000165.1, read as the reverse complement.
CGCGTTTCCGGCTCCGTGTCGGCCGCGCCGGCACCACGCCGTCTTCAGAGAGGTGACCGTCGGGCATGAGCAGGCAAGTTTTCGCGCGCATCGCGGGTACCGGCAGCTACCTGCCGGACAAGATCCTGACCAACGACGATCTCGCGCAGTTCGTCGAGACCAGCGACGAGTGGATCGCGGCGCGCACCGGCATCCGCCAGCGGCACATCGCCGCCGAAGGCGAGACCACCGGCGATCTGGCCTACCACGCCTCGCTGCGCGCGCTCGAAGCCGCCGGGGTCGCGGCCTCCGAGATCGATCTGATCGTGGTCGGCACCACCACGCCCGACCTGATCTTTCCCTCCACCGCCTGCCTGCTGCAGCACCGCCTCGGCGCAAATGGCTGCCCGGCCTTCGACGTCAACGCTGCCTGCTCCGGCTTTCTCTACGCGCTGACCGTCGCCGACAAGTTCATCCGCTCCGGCGCCGCGCGCACCGCGCTGGTGGTCGGCTCGGAAACCCTCACCCGGATGCTGGACTGGAACGATCGCACCACCTGCGTGCTGTTCGGCGACGGTGCCGGCGCGGTCGTGCTCAAGGCGGACGAAGAGACCGGCATCCTCAGCACTCACCTGCACGCCGACGGCGCGAAGAAGGAACTGCTGTGGAACCCGGTCGGCGTTTCGACCGGCTTCCGTCCGGAGGAGAAGAACGCCGGCGTGCGCGTGCTGATGACCGGCAACGAAGTCTTCAAGCATGCGGTCAAGGCACTCGACTCGGTCGTCGAGGAGGCGCTGGAGGCCAATGGTCTTGATCGCCACGACATCGACTGGCTGATTCCGCATCAGGCCAACCTGCGGATCATCGAAGCCACCGCCAAGCGTCTGGACATGCCGATGGATCGGGTGATCGTCACCGTCGATCGCCACGGCAATACCTCTGCCGGTTCGGTGCCGCTGGCCCTGGACGAAGCGGTGCGTACGGACAGGATCCAGCGCGGCCAACTGGTGCTGCTGGAGGCCTTCGGCGGCGGTTTCACCTGGGGTTCGGCGCTGCTTCGCTACTGATCGTGCCGCGATCGCCGCCGAAAACGCCGCGCCCGAGAGGGTGCGGCGTTTTTCGTGGGCGACGCCCGGCCCCGATGCCGCCGGACGCCGCGATCCCGGCCGACATACGCCCTCGTACAGACAGACGGGCGCTTTCGCCCGTATCATGCCGCCGGTTTTCCGCCCTGGCCGCATCCGCCCCGCCATGACCTCCGACGTTTCCACACCGCGCCCGCTGCAGGGCGAGATCGCCCTCGTCACCGGCGCCAGCCGCGGCATCGGCGCGGCGATCGCCGACACCTTGGCCGCGCAAGGCGCGACCGTGATCGGCACCGCGACCTCCGACGCCGGCGCCGAAGCGATCGGCGCGCGTCTGGCGGCTTCCGGCGGTCACGGCCGCAGGCTCGATGTCGTCGACGCCGCCGCGGTCGAGGCCTTGGTCGACGAGATCGCCAAGCGGTTCGGCCCGGTCTCGATCCTCGTCAACAACGCCGGCATCACCCGCGACAACCTGCTGATGCGGATGAAGGACGAGGAGTGGCAGTCGATCCTCGACACCAACCTCAGCAGCGTCTACCGCACCAGCAAGGCGGTGATGCGCGGGATGATGAAGGCGCGCAAGGGCCGCATCGTCAATATCGCATCGGTCATCGGCGTGACCGGCAACGCAGGCCAGACCAACTATGCCGCCGCGAAGGCCGGCATCATCGCCTTCAGCAAATCGCTGGCCAAGGAAATCGGCTCGCGCGGCATCACCGTCAATGTGGTCGCGCCCGGCTTCATCGACACCGACATGACCCGCGCGCTGCCCGACGCGGCGAAAGAAGGTCTGCTTGGCCAGATCGCGCTCGGCCGTCTCGGCGAGGCGCAGAACATCGCTGACGCGGTCGCGTTCCTCGCCGGCCCCGGCGCCGCCTACGTCACCGGCGAAACCCTCCACGTCAACGGCGGCATGTACATGCCCTGACCGGGGCCGAACGGCCGCGGAACGAAGACGTTTTCAGTAAGTCATTGAATCGAAAAGACCTGCAGGGGCCCACTTCGGCCTCGCGTTTCCCTTAAACTATCCACCGCACCATATTCCTTCCGGAGCACAACACCCATGAGCAGCATCGAAGAACGCGTCAAGAAGATCGTGGTCGAACAGCTTGGCGTCAAGGAAGAGGAAGTCACCAACAACGCATCTTTCGTCGATGATCTCGGCGCTGATTCGCTCGACACCGTCGAGCTGGTGATGGCCCTCGAAGAAGAATTCGAATGCGAGATTGCGT
>JBIJBH010000163.1:0-7530 GCA_044345315.1 Lysobacteraceae bacterium | reverse complement strand
GTTCTGCGGCGGCACCCTGGTCAAGGCCAACGTGATCGTCACCGCCGCGCACTGCAGCGATTTCGTCACCGCCAGCCAGGTCCAGGTGCTGACCGGCACCCGCAACCTCGACGGCACCGGCGTGCGCCGCAACGTCACCCGGATCGCGATCCACCCGAGCTGGAACCCCGGCACCTTCGACTACGACGTCGCGGTGTGGACGCTGTCGTCCTCGACCACCGGCATTCCGTTCGCCTCGCTGGCGACCGCGGATCCGGCGGTCGGCACCAACCTGCTGGTCACCGGCTGGGGCGCCCTGAGCGAAGGCGGCAGCTTCCCGATCAACCTGCGCAAGGTGACGGTGCCGCTGGTCAGCACTGCCAACTGCAACGACGCCAACTCCTACAACGGCCAGATCACCACGCGCATGATCTGCGCCGGGTTCGACGCCGGCGGTCGCGACAGCTGCCAGGGCGACTCGGGCGGCCCGCTGGCCCGCGGCAGCGTGCTGACCGGCATCGTGAGCTGGGGCGACGGTTGCGCACGTCCGAACAAGCACGGCGTGTACACCCGCGTCTCCAACTCCTCGGTGCGCAGCTTCATCGTGACCCAGGCCGGTCTGTAAGCCTCTGTTGTCCGTCGGCGGCCTCATGCCGCCGGCCCGGAACCCCCGCTTCGGCGGGGGTTTCGCGTTTTCGGCGCCGTGGCACCATGCCCATCCCTCCCGCTCCTTCCGGATCCCGCGTGCGTACCCTGTTCTTCGACCTCGACGGCACCCTGATCGATTCGGCGGTCGGCATCACCCGCTGCGTGGCCCACGCGCTGGAACGGATGGGCCATCCCGGCCTGCCCGAGCCCACGCTGCGCGGCTGGATCGGCCCGGCGCTGCGGGTCAGCTTCGGCCGTCTGTTCGCGGATCCCGCGGAGATCGAGCGCGCGGTGTCGTTCTACCGCGAGCGCTTCGAGATCGAAGGCTGGCGCGAGCACACGATCTACGCCGGCATCGGCGAGACGGTCGAGACTCTGCACGATGCCGGTTACCGGCTCGCGGTCGTGACCGCCAAGAACGAACCGCATGCGCGCCGGATCGTGTCGGCGCTGCCGTTCGGGCACCGTTTCGAGGACGTGATCGGGGCCACGCCCGACGGCAGCCTGAGCCACAAGCCCGAGTTGATCGCCGAGGCGCTGGCGCGGTTGGCGCTGCCGGCGGCGGCCTGCACGATGATCGGCGATCGGCATCTCGACATCGAAGGCGCCGCGCATCACGGCATGCGCGGGATCGGCGTGCTCTGGGGCTTCGGCGACGAGCCCGAACTGCGCGCCGCCGGCGCCCATGCCCTGGCCCGCACGCCGGACGAACTGCAGGCGTTGCTCGCGACCGTCTGAATGCCTGCGCACGGGCGCGGTGGGCGGATTTCGGTGTAGCCTGATGTTTCGGGGGAAACGAGAGCGATGCGATGAGTATCCGGTGGTTGGCGGGGCTGCTGTGCGCGGCGTTCGCCTGTCAGGTTTTCGCGGCCGGTCCCGCGCCGGTCGAACACGTCCGCGGCGACATGAAGTTCACGACCGGCGCCGAGCCGGCCTTCGTGGTCCGCCGCGAGTTGCCCGCGCGCTGGGACGCCGGCGCGCCCGGCGCCGACGACCGCCGCTGGCGTTACTGGCTGTACGACGTGCAGTCCGACCGCCGCGCCGGCCGCGACGTGGTCTACATCGAACACGTCTTCGAGCCCCGTGCGCCGTCGCTGGTCAGCGAGGCCGGGCGCTTCCAGATCGTGTTCAATCCCGAATTCCAGACCATGTCGATCCATCGGGTCGAACTGCTGCGCGACGGCAAGTGGCAGAACCGCCTGCAGCCGGAGAAGATCTCGCTCGCCCGGCGCGAGAGCGAGTTCGAGCAGGACATCACCGACGGCAGCGTCACCGCCCTGATCGTGCTGGAGGACGTGCGCGTCGACGACATCGTGCGGATCAGCTACAGCACCGCCGGCAGCAATCCGATCCTCGGCGGACAGACCGCGGACTGGGCGACCCTCGCCTGGCGCAATCCCACCCTGCGCAGCGGCCTGCGGGTGCTCTACGACCCGGGCACGAAGTTCCGCGTGCATCGCGAGAACACCGCGATCGAGCCGCAGGTGCGCCGCAGCGCCGACGCGATCGAGGTCCAGCTGCTGGCGCGCAATCTGCCGGCGACCGTGTTCGAGGAAGGCTATCCGGTCTGGTATCAGCCGTTCCCGGTGGTGCAGATCGCACCGGAGCGGCGCTGGGCCGAGGTCGTCGCCTGGGCGCTGCCGCTGTATCCGGAACATGCGACGCCGTTCGATGCCGACCTCGAGCGCAGGATCGGCGCGTGGAAGGCGCTGCGCGATCCGCATGCGCGGCTGACCGCGGCGCTGCGCGCGGTGCAGGACGACGTGCGCTATTTCGGGATCGAGATCGGCGACAACACCCATCGTCCGAATCCGCCGGACCTGGTCTGGCAGCGGCGCTACGGCGACTGCAAGGACAAGGTCTATCTGCTGACCACGCTGCTGCGCCGGCTCGGCATCGAGGCGGCGCCGGCCCTGGTCGCCACCGATCGCGGCCGCGCGATCTCCGACTTCGTGCCCAGCGCTTCGACCTTCAATCACGTGATCGTGCGCGCCCGCATCGGCGCCGAAACGATCTGGGTCGATCCGACCATCGCCCAGCAGGGCGGCGATCCGCGCCGGTTCGATCTCGGCGACTACGGCATGGCGCTGCCGGTGGTCGCGGGCGTCGATGCGCTGCAGCCGGTCGAACGTCCGGCGAAGGTCGACGCCGGGATCGCGATCGTCGAACGTTTTTCGCCCAGCGCCGACGGCGGCGAGGTCGGCTTCGAGGTCGAGACCGTGTACACCGGCGCGTCGGCCGACTATCAGCGCCGCAACACCCTCAGTCAGCGCGGCGACGAGCTCTCGCGCCGCTATTCGGAGTTCTATCGCAAGCGTTACGGCGAGCTGGAAACGCTCGGCGAGCCGCAGATCGAGGACGATCCGGTCGGCAACCGGGTCAGCATCCGCGAGCGCTATCGGCTGAAGGCGCCGTTCGGCAACGAGAGCGGCGGGGTGCGCGCGCTCGATGTCTACGCCGACGCCCTGCAGGAGATCAGCGCGCTGCCGACCTCGGTCGAACGCAGCGGCCCGCTCGGTTTCGGGCCGCTCGGCCGTTACCGGCACGAGATCGAAGTGCGCCTGCCGGAGCGCTGGAAACCGGTGTTCAGCGATGAGCGCATCGACCGCAGCTCGCCGGCGTTCGGTTTCAGTCGCCGGGTCGAGGTCGCCGAACGCGCAGTGCGTCTGGTCTACGAATTCGACGTCGAACGCACCGAACTGCCGGTGGAGAAGGTGCCCGCGCATCTGTCGGTGCTGCGCGAGGTGCGCGACGCGATGTCGGCCAATCTGCGCTTCACCATCCCGGCCGCGCTGGAGACGCAGCAGCGCGAGGAACGCCTGCGCAATCTGCTGCGCAACGTGATGGACGAGAACAAACGATGATCCTTGCGATGCGTGTTCGCGGCCGCCGTGCGGTCGCGCTGTCGGGCCTGCTGCTGTCGTGGGCGCTGCTGTCGTGCGCGCTTCCGTTCGCGGCATTCGCCGCCGACAAGGTCGACAAGACCGGCAAGGGCGGCGGCGATCCGCAGCCCGCGCTGCGCGCCGACGGCCCGCAGGCCGCCACGCCCGAGCAGGTCGCCGCCGACCCGACGGGCGTGTGGGCCCGCTTCCTCGCCAAAGCGAAGCTCGGCGAGGCCTATGCCGGCTACGATCTGATGGACGAGGTCGGCTATACCCACGATGCGGTCGATGCCGACGCCTGCCGCGATCGCGCCGCGCGCCTGCGCGAAGCGGTCGCCGCGGTGCCGGTCAGCATCGCCCTGCACCGGGTCGCGATGATGTGCGCCGATGCGCTCGGCGACGAGGCCTGGGCGGAGCGCGAAGCGAAGGCCCTGGCCGCGCTTTCGAAACACGCGCTCGCCGCCCACGGCGATGGCGTCTGGCGCGCGCCGATCCGGGTGCTGGCGCCGCGCGATGTGTATGCGCTGCTCGGGATTCTCGGCTACGAGTTCCGCTACGAGTACTACCGCAAGCCGCGCGCCCAGCGCTACCTACCGCTGACCGTGGCCGGCTGGGACGCCGAGGCCAAGGTCGAACGTCATCTCGACTTCGATTTCATCGACGCCACCTACACCATCAATCGCGCCGACGAGCTGTCCGGCTATCCGATCCAGCGCGCGATCCTCGCCGCCGCCTTCCACGACGGCCAGACCAAGGGCGGCGACCCGATCGGTGCGGACATGGTCGCGGTGCGCGAGGCCTACGCGCATGTGGATCCGGCCAGACGCGTCGCCCGGCTGCGCGAGGGCGGCGCCCACGGCGGTCTGTCCTCGCTGCTGCAGTGGATCGTGCTGTGCGGACGCGAGCGGGTGCCCGACTGCGGCGACGGTCTGATCGACGCGCTGCTGCCGCTGGCCGAACGCGAACAGGCGCTGGCGATGACCCTGCTCGCGTTCGCCTACGCCGAAGGCATGGGCATCGCCCGCGACGCGAAAGCGGCGGAAGCCCTGCTCGATGCCGCCGACCGGCGCTGGCATGCGCGCGGCGCCAGCGTGATGTTCGCCAGCCTCGAAGGCTTCGTGCGCGACGGCCGCATCGGTGCGCTTTCCACCGCGCGGCTGAAGCGTGCGGTCGAGGCCGGTCATCCCGACGCCGAACCCGCCCTGGTGTCGCTGCGGATGCTGAGCGATCCCAAGGCACGCTTGAGCGCGCAGGAGATCGCGGTGCTGGAGCGGCCTTCGAGCAATGGTCTGGGCATCGGCCATGCCATGCTCGCGGAATATCAGGCGCGGATCGGACAGATGCAGGCCGCGGAAGCGGCGAAGCGCCGTGCGGCCGACGCCGGGCACGCCGGCTCGCAGCGCGACCTGGCCCTGCGCGCGCGCCGCGAAGCCGACCCGGCACCCGCATGGCGGCCCGGGCTGGAAGCCGCGGCCCACGGCGGCGATGCGCTCGCTATGCGCACGCTCTCAGGGATCGCGCAGGCCGAAGGCAAGTGGAAGGCCGCCGAAGCCTGGCTGCTGGGCGCGGTGGACGACGGCGATGTCGAGGCCCAGTACGACATCGGCACGCTGTACGAAACCGGGCATCGCGACCTCTCCGGCACCCTCGCGGACGCGATCGATACCTACGAGTCCCTCGCCGGGATCAGCGACGAGGACGGCAACGAAGCCCGGCGCCGGCTCGCCCGTTTCGCCGCCGAGGGCCGCGGGATGAAGCGCAATCTGCGCCGCGTGCGGACCCTGTTGACCGCCGACGCCGAGCGCGGCGTGGTCGAGACCCAGACCCTGCTGGGCGCGCTGCTGCTCGTGCACGGCGACGGTGCCGCCGACCTCGTCGAGGGCGAGCGCTGGCTGCAGCGCGCGGTCGCCGCCGGCTCCGACAGCGCGCGCAACGACTATGGGCTGTGGCTGCACGCCCGCGACGACGGCACCGCCGAGCACCGTCAGCGCGGGCTGGCGCTGCTGCGCGCGGTCGGGCCGGAGTCGTCGCATTACCGGGACACGCTCAACAATCTCGCCTGGCTGCAGTGCGTGTCCGCGCATGCCGATACCCGCGACCCGGCCGCGGGCATGCTCGCCGCGCGCGTGCTGCTAGAGGCGCAGGGCCGCGGCGACGAGCTGCCGCCGGCATGGCTCGACACCGTCGCCGCCTGCCACGCCGCCAACGGCGACACCGCCGCCGCCCTGCGCCTGCAGCAGCGCGCGATCGACGCCCTGCCCAAGGGGCCCGACGGCAAGCCCCGCGGCGGCCAGGGCATGTTCGACCGGCTCGCGCTGTATCGCGTCGGCAAGGCCTATGTCGAAGCACGTTGAGCGCGTATCCCGGCGATTCCCGGCGATCGGCCGTGCCGGGGCTGTGAACGATTGCAGCCCCGGCGTTGCCGGAAACGCCGCGTCGGCGTGATAGGGTTGGGCGATCAGGAGATCCCCGCACCATGACCCAACAGCGCCGCCGCACCAAGATCCTCGCCACCCTCGGCCCCGCCACCGACGCCCCCGGCGTGCTCGACACCCTGCTGCGCGCCGGCGTCGACGTGGTCCGGCTGAATTTCTCGCATGGCGATCCCTCCGGCCAGATCGCCCGGGCCGAAGCGGTGCGCGCCGCGGCCGAACGGGTCGGCACCGAAGTCGGCATCCTGGTCGATCTGCCCGGGCCCAAGATCCGCATCGAGACCTTCGCCGCCGGCAAGGTCAAACTGCGCGCCGGCGACACCTTCACCCTGATCGCGCGCGCCGATGCGCCGCCGGGCGACGAGACCGCGGTCGGCGTCAGTTATCTCGGCCTGCCCGACGACGTCGCCGCCGGCGACGTGCTGCTGCTCGACGACGGCGTCGTGCAGCTGCAGGTGACCGCGGTCGAAGGCGAGCGCATCGTCACCACCGTGCTCAACGACAGCGAACTGTCCAACCGCAAGGGCCTCAACAAACTCGGCGGCGGCCTGTCGCTGGGCGCGCTGACCGAACGCGATCGCGAGCTGATCCAGATCGCCGCGAAGATCGACGCCGACTTCATCGCGGTGAGTTTCTGTCGCAACGCCGAGGACATGCACGAAGCCCGCCGCGTCGCCCGCGCCGCCGGCAGCGACGCCTGGCTGGTCGCCAAGGTCGAACGCGCCGAGGCGATCGAGAATCTGGTCGAGATCGTCGACGCCAGCGACGTGGTGATGGTCGCGCGCGGCGATCTGGGCGTGGAGATCGGCGACGCCGAACTGCCCGGCCTGCAGAAGAAGATCATCCGCACCTCGCTGGAACGCAACAAGATCGTGATCACCGCGACCCAGATGCTGCAGTCGATGGTGTCCAGCCCGATCCCGACCCGCGCCGAAGTGCTGGACGTCGCCAACGCGGTCATCGACGGCACCGACGCGGTGATGCTCTCGCAGGAATCCGCCGCCGGCATGTATCCGGTGAAGGCGGTCGAGGCGATGGTCCGCATCTGCCTCGGCGCCGAACGCCAGTTCGAGCACGACACCGATTTCGAGGACGCCCCGCGCAATCTCGAGCGCGCGGATCAGGCGATCGCGATGGCGGCGATGTTCCTCACCGAGCACATCGGCGTCGGCGCGATCGTGGCGATGACCGAATCCGGCGGCACCGCGCGCTTCCTCTCGCGCTTCCGCGGCCGCGCCCCGATCTTCGCCTTCGCCCGCCTCGGCGGCGCCCGCCGGCGCATGGCGCTGATGCGCGACGTGTTCCCGATGGACTACGACAGCCGCGGCGAAACCCCGCGCCAGGCCGCCCGCGGCAGCATCCGCAAACTGGTCGAAGCCGGCCTGCTCGACCCCGGCGACCGCGTGGTCTTCACCAGCGGCGAACACATGGAAACCCACGGCGCGACCAATACGCTGCGCCTGCTTCAGGTGGGGCAGGACGGCATGGCGGAGGGGCTCGGGGAGTTGTGAGCTCTGGAGAAGGGGGAGGTTCGAATGAAAGGCCAATGGCTTGGTGAGTATTCCGGCGCGGCTTCTGGAAAGTTGATG
>JBIJBH010000162.1:0-7553 GCA_044345315.1 Lysobacteraceae bacterium | reverse complement strand
GGCCTCGGCGGCGAAGGCCCGGTCAAGTCCGCGACCCTGGTCGGCGCCGATGTCGTCGGCAATGTGCCCTCGAAACCGTTCGGCGACATGAGCGAGATCGCGTGGTCGCCCGACGGCGCCTCGCTGGTGCTCGCCGCGCGCAAGTCCGACCGGATGGAGCCCACGAGCACCAATTTCGACCTGCATCTGGTCTCCGCCGACGGCCGCGGCGCGGCGCGCAATCTCACCGCCGCGAACAAGGCCTGGGACACCGGCCCGGTGTTCTCGGCCGACGGCAAGACCCTGTACTACCGCGCGATGAAGCGCCCGGGCTTCGAGGCCGACCGCCTCGCGCTGATGGCGATGGATCTGGCCAGCGGCCAGACCCGCGAGATCGCGCCGAAGTGGGACCGCTCCGCCGACGGCATCGTGCTCTCCGCCGACGGCAAGACGATCTACACCACCGCGACCTCGATGGGCCATCACCCGCTGTTCGCGATCGACGTCGCCACCGGCGCCGTGCGCGAGGTCGTGCCGACCGGCACGGTGTCCGCGATCGACGTCGCCGGCGGCAATCTCGCCTACGCGCGCAACAGCCTGCGCTCGGGCGACCAGATCTTCGTGCGTCCGCTCAAGGGCGGCACGGCGCGCGCGATCACGCCGAGCGCCGGCGAGATGCTGCCCGACGTGCGCTTCGGCGACTACGAGCAGTTCAGTTTCCCCGGCTGGAACAACGGCACCGTGCACGCCTATGTCGTCAAGCCGTGGAATTACGAGGAAGGCAAGCGCTATCCGGTCGCGTTCCTGGTCCACGGCGGCCCGCAGGGCAGCTTCGGCGACGGCTGGAGCTACCGCTGGAACGCGCAGACCTACGCCGGCGCCGGCTACGCGGTGGTGATGATCGACTTCCACGGCTCGACCGGCTACGGCCAGGCCTTCACCGACTCGATCAGCGGCCACTGGGGCGATCGTCCGCTCGAAGACCTGCAGAAGGGCTGGGTCGCGGCGCAGAAGAAATATCCCTTCCTCGACGGCGATCGCGCCTGCGCGCTCGGCGCCAGCTACGGCGGCTACATGATCAACTGGATCGCCGGCAACTGGTTCGAATCGAACGGCGACGCGCCGTTCAAGTGCCTCGTCAACCACAACGGCGTGTTCGACACCCGCTCGATGGGCCTGGTCACCGAGGAACTGTGGTTCACCGAATGGGAATTCGGCGGCACCGTGCACGACAACCCGGAAGGCTACGAGCGTTTCAATCCGGCGCGCCACATCCACAAGTGGAAGACGCCGATGATGGTGGTCGGCGGGCAGAAGGATTACCGTGTGCCGATCGACCAGAGTCTGTCGACCTTCACCGCGCTGCAGCGCAAGGGCATCGACTCGCAGCTGCTGTATTTCCCGGACGAGAACCACTGGGTGCTCAAGCCGCAGAACAGCGTGCAGTGGCACGACACGGTCAAGTCCTGGCTGAAGAAATATCTCGGCGAGTGATCGTCGCCGAGGTCGGTCGTGAATGCGAAAAGCCCCGGTTTCCCGGGGCTTTTTGCTGCGGCCGCGGCGCCCGGCCTCAGTTCAGCGGGCAGCCCTGGTTGTTGTAGGCGTCCAGCGTACCGGCCAGCGCCAGCATCACGTCGCGGTCGCCGCTGGCGAGCGCGAAGCCGACGTACTGGTGCACCTCGCTCCGGGCGAGCGGATAGTTCACGCTGCCCGAGGCCGAGTTCAGCAGCGCGGCCACCGCCTGTTTGAGCAGGATGCGCTTGGCCCCGTCGATGCCGCTGCCGCCCTTGTAGTTCAGCGCGTTCAGCAGGCTGTCGTTGAAGGCATGCGGGCCGAACTGGGTGCGCAGGTTCGACCAGGTGAAGTAGCCGGCCGGCCACGAATCGTGGTGCTGGCGCACCTTCCAGTAGCCCAGGGTGCAGCCGCTGTAGGGATTGTCCTGCGGGACCGAGTAGCAGAAGGTCGCGCTGCGCAGCGTCTCGTACAGCGGTTTGGTGGTCGGGTCGGAAGCGACGGCGTCGCCGTGCAGATTGCGGTCGCTGGTCACCGGCGGGCTGTAGCTGTAGGCGTAGCCGTCGTCGGCGCCCTGAACGACGACGTGATGGATCGATTGCCCGCTGCTGTTCTGGTACCAGTCCAGGACCCAGCCCGGGGTGCTGAGGTAGTACACGGTGGCGACGCCGAGCACGCCGTCGTTGTGCGCGACCGGGCCGTCGGGCAGCGGGGCGACGGTCATCTCGCGCAGGATCTGCGCGGTATCGAAATCGCGGCAACTGTAGCCGGCGGGTACCGGCGTCGGCGTGCCGATCGGAAAACCGGTGGCGGAAGCGTCGCCGACGGCGGCGGCGAACAGCAAGGTCGCGACGGCGGTCGCGAGCGGACGAATCGGCATTGGAAGTCCCCTGTGGTATGGCCGGATAGCCCACCCTGGCCCTTGCGGCGCCTCCATGGATGCGCCGTGGCGGCCGCTGGGGCATGATCGGCGTCTCTCCCCGGAGCCCGCCGAGCCCATGGCCGCACCTTCGAACGCCGCGGACGCCTCGCCTCCGCTGATCGTCAACGACATCGTCGTCTTCGGCCTGATCGCGGCCACGCTTGCCGTGGTGTTCTGGACCGCCGCATCCGGGCGTCGCCCGTTCGCGCGGTTCTACGCCATCGTCCCGCCGCTGCTGCTGTGCTATTTCATCCCGGGCCTCTACAACACCTTCGGGCTGATCGACGGCGCATCGAGCAAGCTCTACAACCCGGTCGCCAGCCGCGTCCTGTTGCCTGCCGCGCTGGTGCTGTTGACGCTGTCGGTCGATCTGCGCGCGATCCTGCGCCTCGGTCCCAAGCTGTTGGCGATGTACGCCGCCGCATCGCTCAGCGTCATGCTGGGCGGCGTGATCGCATTCGTGCTGATGCGCGCGGCCTTCCCGGAGGCCATGGGCGGCGATACCTGGGCCGGGATGTCCGCACTGGCAGGAAGCTGGATCGGCGGCGGCGCCAACATGATGGCGATGAAGGAGATCTTCGATGTCGATCCCACCACGTTCGGGCAATTCGCGGTCGTCGATGTCGCGGTCGGCTACGCATGGATGGCGGCCCTGATCTTCTTTGCCCAGCGTTCCGCGCGGATCGACGCGCGCAGCGGTGCGGATACGGGCGCCATCGACGAATTGAAGGAGCGTATCGCGGCCTATCGCGCGCAGCACGAACGCGTGCCGACGCTCACCGACATGATGCTGATCGTCGGCATCGCCTTCGGTATCGTCGGTCTGGCGCATGCGATCGCCGCGCCCGCTTCCGCATGGTTCGGCGCGAACGTCGCATGGTCGTCCAAGGTCAGCCTCCACGAGCCTTTCGTGTGGATCATCGCGATCTCGACCTTCGCCGGCCTCGCCCTGAGCTTCACCCGGGCGAGGACGCTCGAAGGCGCCGGCGCCTCGACCATCGGCACCCTCCTGCTCTACTTCCTGATCGCGGCGATCGGCATGCAGATGGATATCCTGTCGCTGTTCGACAGGCCTCACCTCCTGCTGCTGGGCTTCATCTGGATCGGCTGCCACATCGTTCTGCTGTGGCTGATCGGCAGACTGCTGCGAGTGCCGTTCTTCTATTTCGCGATCGGCTCGCAGAGCAATATCGGCGGCCCGGCGTCCGCGCCGGTCGTCGCCTCGGCCTTCCATCCTGCGCTGGCGCCGGTGGGTGCGCTGCTCGGCACCCTCGGGTACGCGACCGGCACGGTGCTGGCGTATCTGCTCGGCATCACGCTGCGCGCCATCGCCACGGGCTGAGCGCCCGGGAAGACGACGTGCCGCTTGCGCGGCCCGCCGCCGTGTCCCGCCCGGGGGGCGGTCAGTTCGCCGCCACCGCCGGTTTGCCGCCGATGTGTTTCGCGAAGAAATCGAGCATCGTCGTATAGAGCTTCAGCTTGTTCTCGTCCTTGTAGAAGCCGTGCATCTCGCCGCTGACGATCATCATGCCCTCAGGCGTGTTGCCGGCGCGCACCAGGGCCTCGTGCATCGCCTCGGTGTGTTCGGGCGGGCAGCGCGGGTCGCGGGCGCCGGCGGCCAGATACACGGGAATGCGGATCTTGTCGGCGTGATACACCGGCGACATCGCGTCGCGTTCGGCCTTGGTCTTGCCCAGCGCGCGCAGCATGTACATGCGTCCGCTCTCGCGCTGGCTGGTGTCGCTCTTGGTCATCTGGATCTCGGCATCGTAGAAGCCGACATAACCGAAGGCGCATTTGAACAGGGTCTGATCGCGCGCCGGCGCCATCAGCGAGGCGTAGCCGCCGAAGCTGCCGCCGTAGATGCAGATCCGTTCCTTGTCGGCGTGCCCCTTGTCGATCGCCCAGCGGGTGCCGTCGATGATGTCGTTCATGATCCCGGTGGACCAACTGCCGTAGCCGAGATCCTGGAAACCCTTGCCGAAACCGCCGGAGCCGCGATAGTTGATCTGCAGCACCGCGTAGCCGCGGCTGGCGAACAGCTGGCTTTCCCAGTTGAAGGCCCAGTCGTCGCGCGGGCCGATCGGGCCGCCGTGCACGTTGACGATCATCGGCAGATTGCGCCCATCGCTGCCGTTGGGCAGGGTCAGATAGCCGTGGATCTTCAGCCCGTCGCGGCTGGTGAAGCTGATCGGCTCCACCCGGCCCATGCGCTTGTCGTCGATCCACTTGCGCTGCTGCATCAGGAACCGCGCCTTGTTGCTTGCCCGGTCGTAGAGGAACAACTGCCCCGGATTGGTGTCGCTGTAGACGCTGACCACGATCTGACCGCCGTCGCGGGTCGCGCTGGAGAAATTCACGAACTGGCCCGGGAACGAGGCCGCCAGAGACTGATACAGCTTCGCATCCGGATGATCCCTCTCGATCATCGTCACTTCCGGCGCGCCGGCCTCGGTGACGATGCCGAGCACCACCTCGCTGCCGTCGACCGAGGCGATGAAGCCGGAGGGATCCGACACCGGGTCCTCGAACAGCGCGTCGAAAGCGCCGGTCTGCGGGTTGATCGTGCCGAACGCCGACGGCGCCTTGCCGTCGCTTTCGGTCGCATAGATGCGGCCGTCGCGGGCGCTGCCGAACACCCGCAGCGATTTCCCGCCCTTCTTCGAAGTGCTGACCAGGATCCACTTGCCTTCGGGGTCGCGGCGATACAGCTCGGTGACTTCGTCGTATTCCCCGGCCGCGTTCCTGAAATCGCTGCAGACCGCGTATTTCGGCAGCTTCTCCGCGTCCAGCGCCATCCCGCAGTTGCCGCGCGGCGCGCGCCCGAGGCTCTTCGCCCGCCCGCTGAGCGTATCCACTTCGAACACTTCGGTGTTCGCGCTTTCCTCCGAGCGCTGGTAACTGGCGGTCATGTAGACCTTGCCGTCGTCGCGCTGCGGGTTGTCGAGCAGGCTGAAGAACGCGCCCTGCACGTCGCGGGCGCCCTTGCTGCCCAGTTCCAGCATCCGCGCCCCACTGCCGTCGGCGTTGACCGAATACCAATCGCCGGTGCCGAACGGCTGGGCGAAGCGCCCGACCTTGCGGATCGACGTGAACAGCAGCCGCTCCGGGCTGACCCAGTGGAAGGCGCCCACGCTCTGCTCGTTCGGGAGTTGATTGACCTTGACGATGCCCAGATCGCGCGTGCGCAGCACGGTCAGCACGTCGACATCGCCGCGGTCCACGGTCATCGCGAGATACTCGCCGGTCGGCGAGATCTTCACGGCGCTGTAGGTCGGATTGCGGACGAAGTCCTGGATCGGGATCTGCGCCGGTTCGGCCGCGGCGGCTGCGGCGGCGGTCGAGCAGGCGAGGGCGAAAGCGGCGATGGCTCTGTACATGGCAGGAGGCGCTCGTCGTTGCGTGGAATCGGGATGCCGCCGGTGCGGCAGGGAAGGAGCCGCTCGGGAAGGTGCGCCGCCGCCGGCCCCGGCCACGCGCGTGGCCCGCCCTCTGGAATGCACGGCCTCCCCGACCGAATCCGAAGCGTGTCGCCGAATCGCTCCCGGGTCAACCCTCGCCCGGCGATCCCGCGCCGCATCGTCGTTGTCGCCCCCGTGGGCTCCCGTGCGGTGGCGGATCCGCGATCCGCTCTACGGCAGGCGAGGCGGCCGGGACGGCGTCACAGCCACTTCACCTTCTTCAGATACCGGTACAGCACCGCGCAGACCACGACGACCGTGCCGATCAGCGCGGCGTAGCTGTACTTGCCGCCGAGTTCCGGCATGTGCTCGAAGTTCATGCCGTACCAGCTCGCGATCAGGGTGGGCGCGGCGAGCAGGGCGGCCCAGCCGGCGAGTTTCTTCACGGTCTCGCCCTGCTGGATCGTCACCAGCGACAGGTTCACGCTCATCGCCGCGCCGAGCATCTCGCGAAGGGTGTCGATGGCGTCGTTGAGACGCACGACGTGGTCGAGCACGTCGCGGAAATACAGCTTCGCTTCCTCGGTGACCTGCGCCATCGGACTGCGGGTGAGCTGGGCCAGGATGTCCTGCAGCGGCGCCACCGCCAGGCGCATCTGCGCCAGTTCCTTCTTCAGTTCGTAGAGCTTGACGATGGTGTCCTTGCGGAACGTGTCGGAGAGGATTTCGTGCTCCAGCGCGTTCAGTTCGTCGCGGAATTCGTTGACGATCGGCTGGTAGTTGTCGACGATGAAATCGAGGATGCCGTAGAGTGCGAACGCCGGGCCCTGCGCCAGCAGCTCCGGTTCGCGCTCGAAGCGGGCGCGGACGTGGCGGTAGGACAGCGAGGCGCCGTGGCGCACGGTGAGCAGGAAGCGCGCGCCGACGAAGACGTGTGTCTCGCCGAAACGGACATGGCCCTCGATCAGTTGCGCGGTATGCACGGCGAGGAACAGCGAGTGGCCGTAGACCTCGATCTTGGGCCGCTGGTGCGCGTGGTGGGCGTCCTCGATCGCCAGGTCGTGCAGGCAGAATTCTTCCTGCAGTTTGTCGAGCAGGGATTCCTCGGGTTCGTAGAGGCCGACCCAGACGAAACTGCCGTCGTCGATCGCGAGCGCGTCGCTGATCTGGTCCAGACCGATGTCGGTGCGCACGCCGTCGCGGTACACGGCGCAGTTGACCACGCACTGCGGCAGGGTCGGGACGGGGGCAGGCGTGTTCATGCGCGGCATCGTGCCGGGATCGGCCGCCGGGGGCAACCGCGGCGGCCGGGCCGCGCGGCCTCGCGCATGTGCGACCCGCGGAAGCCCCGCTCCCGGGTCGTCGCTTGCGCGCCCGGAAGGACGACGGCCATCCCGATGGCGGAAATTTCGCCAATCCGGGCGCGCGCCTTGCGGTGACCGGTCCGCAGCGATCCATCCACAGGGTTGCGCACGCGTTGTCCACAGCGGCTGTGGATCATGGCGTGGGCCATCGGCGCGTTGCGGACTCAGCCGGCCTGCAGCGGCGGGTAGCGATAGACCAGATGAGGGTAGGCCTGTTCCGCGGTCAGCGCCATTTCCCGCACCAGCACCTCCTGGACGGCATCGAAGGCGCCGAGGCAGGAGCCGTGCAGCGGATCGTCGAGGATGATGTGGCCGCCGTCGCGCATGAACGGCGCGCAGGCATGGATCACGTACTTCACCGGCTCGTAGATGTCG
>JBIJBH010000161.1:0-7563 GCA_044345315.1 Lysobacteraceae bacterium | reverse complement strand
GAGGCAGGCAGCGCCTTCGGGGCTGATCCACCAGCGCTTGTCGCGCCAGACCCGCTGCAGTTCGGCGGCGGTGTCGGCTTCGCTCACCGCAACCGCGGCGCCGCCGCTGGCGCGGATGATCTGCAGGACGCGGAAGTGGCCCACGCCGCCGGGCACGTTGAGGCCGACG
Organism: Lysobacteraceae bacterium; assembly: GCA_044345315.1. Classification (GTDB taxonomy): domain Bacteria; phylum Pseudomonadota; class Gammaproteobacteria; order Xanthomonadales; family Xanthomonadaceae; genus Lysobacter_I. The sequence goes on along the minus strand of JBIJBH010000161.1, from coordinate 7,394 downwards.
CTGAGCGTGCTGCCGGCCTCGACCACGGTGGTGTCGTCGGCGCCCGATTCGAAGGCGCGCACCAGCGGCGGCGTGACTTCGCTCTGCACGCAGAGCATGCGCGGGCGGCGGCTGTCGATCAGGCCCAGGGTTTCGAGTTCGTCCCAGGCCTTCCACATGCCGAGCACGCCGGTGCCGCCGCCGGTGGGATAGATCACCGCATCGGGCAGCGACCAGAGCGTCTCGCCGGGCGCGGGTTCGGCCAGTTCCAGTCCCAGCGATTTCTTGCCTTCGATCCGCCAGCCCGGTTCCTGGAACGTCGCGACCGAGAAATATCCCTGCGGCACGTAGTGCTGCTTCAGGAAGGCGCCGGCCTCGCGGATGGTCGGGCCGACCAGTTCGAGCTTCACCCGGTCCGGATGGCGCAATGCGGCCGCGGCGACGTTGCCGAGAATCGGCATCGGCGTATCGTCGGGCATCGCCACGACCACCGACAGCCCGCCGGCCAGCGCGTAGCGCACCAGCGAATCGCCGGCATTGCCCTGGGTCGGCACGCACAACCGCGTGAGGCCCAGGCGGCGCGCCTGCGCGACCACCATCGCCATGCCGCGGTCCTTGAAGCTGCGGGTGGGATTGGCGCCGAAGCCCGGATGCGGTGCGCCCTCCTCCTTCACCGCCAGCGCGAGACCGGCCGCGGCCGCAAGCGGGTGATCGCGGTACTCCAGCAGCGGCGTGTGGCCTTCGCCGAGGCCGACGATGTGGCGGGCGTCGTCGGGGTCGGCGATGTCCATCGCCATCAGCGCGCCGAACCGCCAGAGATCGGGTCGCCGCGGGTCGTACCAGGCGGCGTCGGGCTTTTCCGCGGCCAGGCGTTCGAGATCGAGCACCATCTCGACCGGACGGCCGTCGGCAGGATCGAGATTCATCGGCGCATCGGCGGAATACTCGAGGCCGGACGCGAGACCGCGCAGGCAGCGGACGTAGGACATGGGGGTCGGCAGGCGGGCGCCGCAGTGCGGCGGAAGCGCGATTCTAGGGCAGGATCGTGCCACGACGCCCTGTCCGGCAGTCGCTTCGCGCGCCCGACGGATGCGGTAGCATCTGCGCTCCCGACCGGGGCCAATGGAGCGGACCTTGCCATCGACGAACGCAACGCACGATCGCCTCCTGCGCATGGCCGGATGGATCGAAACGCCGATCCGCTGGATCGGTGCGCTGTGCGGGGTGTGCACGCTGGCCGTGGTGCTGCTGACCTGTTTCCTGGTGGTCGCCCGCTACGGCTTCGACTACGGCAGCATCGCCAGTCAGGAGCTGGTCCTCCATCTCAACGCCGCCTCGTTCCTGTTCGGCGGCGCCTACGCCCTGCTGAGCGACGCGCATGTCCGGGTCGACATCCTGCAGCAGCGCTGGTCGCCGCGCACGCGGCGACGCGCCGAGCTGATCGGGCTGCTGCTGTTGCTGCTGCCGTTCTGCCTCGCGTTGTTCTGGACCAGCCTCGATTACGTGGCGGCATCGTGGAGCCTGCGCGAGGCGTCGCGCGAGGCCGACGGCCTGCCGGGGCTGTATCTGGTCAAGAGTCTGATTCCCGCCGCCGCCGCCCTGCTGGCCTTCGCCGGGTTGGCCCGCGCGTTGCGCATGCTGGCCGGAGAATCGCCCACCGGCGCCTCCGCCGTATCGCATCAGGGAGGTGGCGCATGATCGCCGGTGAAGTGCTCGCGATCATGATGTTCATCACCCTGTGCCTGGCGCTGCTGTCGGGGTTTCCTGTGGCGTTCACGCTCGGCACGGTGGCGCTGGCCTTCGCCGCGCTGGGCGTGGCCTTCGGCACCTTCGACTGGGTGCTGCTGCAGGCGCTGCCCAACCGCGTGTTCGGCGCGATGGGCAACGAAACGCTGCTGGCGATTCCGCTGTTCGTGTTCATGGGGCGGATGCTGGAACGCTCGGGCGTGGCCGAGGATCTGCTCGAAACCGTGGGTCGGATGTTCGGCCGCGTGCGCGGCGGTCTGGTGATCGCGGTGATGCTGGTCGGCGCGGTGCTGGCGGCATCCACCGGCATCGTCGGCGCCACGGTGGTGGCGATGGGCCTGATCTCGCTGCCGGTGATGCTGCGCAACGGCTACGACCCGCGTCTGGCCAGCGGCACGATCTGCGCCGCGGGCACGCTCGGGCAGATCATTCCGCCGTCGCTGGTGCTGGTGCTGCTGGGCGATCAGTTGGGGCATGCCTATCAGCAGGCGCAGCTGAAATCGGGCAATTTCGCGCCCAAGACCGTGTCGGTGGGCGATCTGTTCGCCGGCGCGCTGCTGCCGGGCCTCGCGCTGGTGGGGCTGTACGTGATCTATCTGCTGTGGACCGCCTGGCGCCGTCCCGAATCGGCGCCACCGCTGCCCGCGCGCGCCGAAGCGCTGCCGCGCCGTCAGGTGGCGCTGGCGCTGATCGCGCCGATCCTGCTGGTGCTGCTGGTGCTCGGATCGATCCTGATGGGCTACGCCACGCCGACCGAGGCCGCCGCGGTCGGCGCGCTCGGCGCGATGCTGATCGCGCTGGCCGCGGGCCGACTGACGCTGGCCCGGGTGCGCGAAGTGATCGACGGTACGGTGACGATCACCGCGATGGTCTACTTCATCCTGATCGGCGCCACCATCTTCACCCTGGTGTTCCGCGGGCTCGGCGGCGAAGACATGGTGCACCACTGGCTCGCCGGCCTGCCCGGCGGTATGTGGGGCGCGCTGCTGATCGCGCTGTTCGCGATGTTCCTGCTCGGCTTCGTGCTCGACTTCATCGAGATCGTGCTGGTGGTGGTGCCGATCACGGCGCCGGCGCTGCTGGCGATGGGCGCCGACCCGGTGTGGCTGGGCGTGCTGATCGCGATGGTGCTGCAGACCTCGTTCCTCACGCCGCCGTTCGGTTTCGCGCTGTTCTATCTGCGCGGCGTCGCTCCGCCCGAGGTGTCGACGACCACGATCTATCGCGGCGTGGTGCCGTTCATCGCGCTGCAGTTGGTGATGGTCGGCATCCTGATGGCGTGGCCGTCGCTGGCGACGTGGCTGCCGACGAAGATGCTGTAACGCCGATCTTCATCGCGGATGCAGGTGCTTCGTCCGCCGCCCGACGATCCGGGCGACGGGCCTTGCCTCACGCGATCATCCGGCCGCTGGCGGCGCAGGCGCAGCGGCGGCCGGTGCGGGAGCGGATGCCGTCGTGTTCGCAACGTCGCGGGCGATGTAGTACGGCAGCTCCGAATTCGCATGCCAGGCCGAGACCCTGGCCTGATGCGCGCCGTAGGAGTCGAGCACGCGCTTGGCGAAGGCGTCCTTCGCGGCGACGCCGGCGATCACCGCGGCCGATTCGGTTTTCAGCGCCGCCAGCACTTCGGTCGGCAGCGGCGCCACTGTGACCTTGTGTTCGTCGATCAACTGGCGCAGGGCCTGACCGTTCTGCGTGGTGAGTTCGGCCAGCATGTCGTCGTTGATGGCGCGGCAGCAGGTCTCGACCACGGCCTGCAGATCCTCGGGCAGCGATTCGTAGGCTTTCTTGTTGACGATCGCTTCCAGCGTCGCACCGGGCTCGTGCCAGCCGGGGTAGTAGTAGTGTTTGGCCGCGCGATGCAGGCCGAAGGCGAGGTCGTTGTACGGCCCGACCCATTCCGCGGCGTCGAGCGCGCCGGTCTGCAGCGCGGTGAACAATTCGGCACCCGGCAAATTCACCGGCACCGCGCCGAGGCGGGCCATGACTTCCCCGCCCAGTCCGGGGATGCGCATCTTCAGGCCCTTGAGGTCGGCGACGCTGTTGATTTCGCGATTGAACCAGCCGGCCATCTGCACGCCGGTGTTGCCGGCCGCGAAAGGCACGAGACCGAAGCCTGCGTAGAGTTCGCGCCACAGTTCGAGACCGCCGCCGTGGTACAGCCAGCCGTTCATTTCCTGCGCGTTGAGCCCGAACGGCACCGCGGCGAAGAACGCGCAGGCCGGTGAGCGACCGGTCCAGTAGTACGCGGCGCCGTGGCCCATTTCGACCGTGCCGCGCGAGACCGCATCGAAGGTTTCGAACGCCGGCACCAGTTCACCGGCGCCGTGGACCTTGATCGTGATCCGACCACCGCTGGCGCGGCCGATCATCTCGGCCAGCCGGGTGGCGCCAGTGCCGAGCGCAGGAAAGTTCGCCGGCCAGGTGGTCACCATCCGCCACTTGAAGCGTCGACCGTCCGCAGCCTTGCCCGCGGCTGCATTCTCGGGACCGCCACAGGCGGCCAGGGTGCCGGCAGCGGCGGCGAGCGCGCCGGCGCGCAGAAAACGACGACGTTCCATTCGTGGACTCCGTGGCGATGTCGGGCGACATCCTGCGCAGTCCGCCGCGCCTTGGCAACCCGCGCGACGGGCGCATCCCGGTCCGCAGGGTCGACCCGCTCACGGAATCGATGCCGACATGACGCCGGCATGACTGCGGGCATGACGATTGGCATGGGTCGCGGCGCGGCGGCTCGGCTACGTTCACCGGCCGACCGGCCCGCCGTCCCGGCCCCGGCCCGTCCTCGCCCTGACCGGAGGCTTTCGTGATCCGCACCGCCCCCCTGCTCGCACGCGCCGGCCTCCTGCTCGCGCTCGTGCTCGCCCCGCTCGCCGCATCGGCGCAGCGCAGTCTCGAATTCGCGCCCTATGCCGTGCCCGAGAGCGGCGCGGTCGCCCTGCCCGTGCCCAAGGGCGTCGCCCAGGAAGGCGTGTTCGCCGAAGTCGACCGGATCAGCGGCGGGGCCCTGCGCCGCGCGGTGAGCAACGCCGGCTGGACCGGCGATCGCGGCACCACCCTCAATCTGCAGGGCGCCGGGCCCTACGCCCAGGTGTTGCTGGTCGGCACCGGCAGCGACACGCCGTCGCCGCGGCTGCTGGAGGACGTCGGCGGCCTCGTCGGCCAGGCCGGCAACACGAGCGCCGCGTCGCGGATCGAACTGCTGTGGCCCGACGCCACGGTGCCCGCTGCCGGGGCGCATCTGGCCTTCGGCGCCGCGCTCGGCCAGTACCGCTTCCGGATCTACCGCACGCCCAAGCCGGACGCACCGAAGCTCGGCGAAGGCGCGCTGGTGCTGCGGGTGTCGGACCCCGAGGCCGCGCGCCGCGCCTGGGACCGCGACTGGAAATCGGTGGCGGAAGGCGTGCGTTTCGCCCGCGACCTGATCACCGAACCGGCCAACGTGGTCTATCCGGAATCCTTCGTCGATCGCACCCGCAGCGCGTTCGCCGGGCTGCCGAACGTGAGTTTCGAAGTGCTCGATGTGCCGGCGATGCAGCGCATGGGCATGAACTCCATCCTCGCCGTCGGCCAGGGCAGCGCGCGCCCGCCGCGGCTGCTGATCGTGCGCTACCGCGGCGCCGGCGACGACAGCGCGCCGTTCGCCTTCGTCGGCAAGGGCATCACCTTCGACAGCGGCGGCATCTCGCTCAAGCCGGGCGAGAACATGTGGCGGATGAAGTACGACATGAGCGGCGCCGCGAACGTGGTCGGCACCGTGCTCGGGCTGGCGAAGCGCGGCGCGCCGGTGAACGCGATCGCGGTCGCGGCGCTGGCCGAGAACATGCCCTCGGGCACCGCCAGCCGTCCCGGCGACGTGATCCGCAGCATGAGCGGACAGACCTACGAGATCATCAGCACCGACGCCGAGGGCCGGATGGTGCTGGTCGACGCGATCTGGTACGTGCAGGAGCGCGACAAGCCGCGGGTGATCGTGGATGTCGCTACTCTCACCGGCTCGGTCAGCACCGCGCTGGGCGATGAGTACGCCGGCCTGTTCACCCGCGACGACGCGCTGGCCGGCGCGCTGCTCGCCGCCGGTACGGCCTCGGGCGAGGAGCTGTGGCGGCTGCCGCTGCATCCGAGCTACGCCAAGGACATGGAGTCGCCGATCGCCGACCTGCGCAACACCGGCAGCAGCGGTCGCGCCGGCGCCGGCACCGGCGCGCACTTCATCGGCGCCTGGATCAAGCCGGGCCAGGCCTGGGCGCATCTGGACATCGCCTCGATGGCCTGGCGCGAGGACGGCGCCCTGCCGACCGTGCCGCTGGGCGCGTCGGCCTTCGGCGTGCGCCTGCTCGACCGCTACGTGCGCGATCAGCTCGCGAAGGCGCCCTGACGGCAAGGACCGCGCACGGACATCGCGCTGTCGCATCCGTCGGGGACACTCGGCGGATGCCCAGTCAGATCCGATCGTTCGCGACGCCGGCCCTCGCGGCGCTGGCGTTCTCCGCACTCGCCGCGCTCGTGGCAGGATGCGCCACGATGCCCGCGCCACCCGCCATGTCCGTCGCGCCCGAACGCAAGCCGCTGGTGATCGCCCATCGCGGCGCCAGCGCACTGCGACCGGAGCACACCCTGGAGGCGTATCGCAAGGCGATCGAGGACGGCGCCGACACGATCGAGCCGGATCTGGTCAGCACCCACGATGGCGTGCTCGTCGCGCGCCACGAGAACGAGATCTCCGGCACCACCGATGTCGCCGCGCGTGCCGAATTCGCCGCGCGCAGGACGACGAAAACGATCGACGGCGAGCGCGTCGAAGGCTGGTTCACCGAAGACTTCACGCTCGCCGAACTGAAGACCCTGCGCGCGCGCGAACGCCTGCCGCAGCTGCGCTCGACTGCATGGGACGGACGGTTTCCGATCCCGACCCTGACCGAAATCATCGACCTCATCGCCGCGGAATCGGCGCGACGCGGTCGCGTCATCGGGCTCGCTCCGGAGCTGAAGCATCCGACCCATTTCGCGACGCTCGGCCTGGCGATGGAGCCGCCGCTGCTGGACACCCTGCGCGCGCATCCGTACACGCGCAGCGCGCCGGTGCTGATCCAGTCGTTCGAGACCGCGAACCTGCGCACGCTGCGCGCGCGGATCGACCGCGGCGGCAATCTGCGCCTGCTGCAGTTGCTGGGCGCGCCCGGTGAACATCCTTACGACACCGTGGCCGCCGGGGCGCCGCGAACCTACGCCGCGATGACCGACGCGGCCGGGCTGGCCGAGATCGCGCAGTACGCCGATGCCATCGGCCCACACTGGAGCGCACTGGCGCCGCGGACCGGCAGCAACGGCCGAGCGCGCAGTCGGCTGGTCGACGATGCGCATGCCGCCGGGCTGCAGGTCGTCGCCTACACCTATCGCCCCGAGAATCATTTCCTCGGCGACTACGCCGGCCCGGGCGGACCCGCGGCGCGGCACGAGGCCGGCTCGGTGCGTCAGATCCGCGCCCATGCGGCGCTGGGCATCGACGCCTTCTTCACCGACGACCCGGCCGTCGGTCGGCGCGCCGTCGACGGCGATTGAGCGCAGCGCCGGGACGGCTGCAAACGACGTCAGTGCGCGCCGCACGAGCGGACGTGTACAGTCGGACATCTCTCCCCGCTCTGTTCCGCGCATGTCGCAGCGCCAGT
>JBIJBH010000160.1:0-7566 GCA_044345315.1 Lysobacteraceae bacterium | reverse complement strand
CAAGGCGAAGCGCTATCGCTACGCCAACTGCGACATGGCCGATCTGGAGAAACAGCTGCAGCAGGCGAAGGCCGACGGCGCGCGCACGATCCTGATCACCACCGACGGCGTGTTCTCGATGGACGGCTTCATCGCGCCGCTGGACGAGATCGTCGCATTGGCCGCGAAATACGGCGCGCTGGTGCACATCGACGAATGCCACGCCACCGGCTTCCTCGGCGCGACCGGCCGAGGCTCGGCCGAGGTGAAGGGCGTGATGGACAAGATCGACATCTTCACCGGCACCCTCGGCAAGGCCATGGGCGGCGCACTCGGCGGCTTCACCACCGCGAAGCGCGAAGTGATCGAGATGCTGCGCCAGCGCTCGCGGCCGTACCTGTTCTCCAACTCGCTGCCGCCGCACGTGGTCGCAGCGGGCATCAAGGCCTTCGAGATGCTGGCCGCCGCCGGCGATCTGCGCGAGCGTCTGGCCGACAACACCCGGTATTTCCGCGAAAAGATGACCGCCGCCGGCTTCGACATCCGGCCGGGCGTGCACCCGATCTGCCCGGTGATGCTGTACGACGCGCCGCTGGCGCAGCGCTTCGCCGAGCGCCTGCTCGAAGAAGGCATCTACGCGATCGGGTTCTTCTTCCCGGTGGTGCCGCAGGGCAAGGCGCGGATCCGCACCCAGATGAGCGCCGCGCACACCCGCGAACACCTCGACCGCGCGATCGACGCCTTCACCCGGATCGGTCGCGAACTCGGCGTGCTGCGCGGCTGAGGCGCCCGCGTCCGTGCCGCGGCCGAATCTGCGCCTGCGCTTCCTGCTCGCGCTGGCGACCGACACCGAGGCGCATCGCGACGACGCCGGCGACCTGGAGACCCGCTGCCTGCACTGTCGGCGCAGGCTGCACGTCAGTGCGAACGGTGCGCCCTTGGGCAGTGCGACGCTGGAGCATGTGGTGCCGCAGGCCTGGTTCGGCAAACGCGCGGCCGCGGCGCTGGTCGCGCAGGTCGGCGGCGATCCCGACGACGCGCGCAATCTCGCCATCGCCTGCGCCGGCTGCAATCACGGCAAGGGCGTGCGCCACGACGCCCGCGGGCCGGGCGAGGAACGCGCCCGCGCGGTGATCGCCGCGCTGCTGGAACGGCGGCTGGCGCGCTGGCGCGAGCCGGAGAAAGTCGTCGACGACGAGGAGTGACCCGCGCGGGTGCGTCGGGTTTCAGCGCCGGCTGTTCAGCGCCGCTTCGGCGCCGAGGGCGTCGCGGCGGCGCCTTTGGGTGCCGGCTTTGGCGCGGCTTTCGCCTGCGGCCGCGGGGCGCTGCGCGGCTGCGCTTTCGGCGCCGGCTTGCGCGTCGATGCGGACGGGCCCTCCGCGATCCGGATCCCGCGCGCCTTCATCCAGCGATCGAAATCGTCGGCGCTCATGCGACGCCCGTTCTGGATCATCTCGAAACGATTGGACTTGCCGACCGCCACCGGCGCGGAAGAAGCCGGCAGCTCCGCCGACGGCGGGCGGCTGGTGCAGGCGGAAAGCAGCAGCGCGGCCGAGGCCACGGAGAGGGTCGCGGAAACAGAGAGGATGCGCATCGGATGTCTGGCCTCGGTCGATCTCGAATCCCCCCGCGCGGCAGTGTAGGCGGCCGCATCGCCGGCATGGCTGAACCGCGACGTGCGCGGATGCCGGTTCGCGGCATCGGTCGTTTTTTCGCGCGAAATCGGTCACGAACCCAGTGTGTCGATGCGCAGACCAGCGAACGGATCGGCCAACGCATCGCCCTGCAGACGCCGCAGATCGTCCGCATCAAGAGGACGCCACGCACCGCGCGGCAGATCGCCAAGCGCCAGCCCACCGATCGCGACCCGGACCAGCCGCAGGGTCGCGACATCGAAGGCCGCGAGCAGGCGCCGGATCTGGCGATTGCGGCCCTCGTCCAGCGCGATCTCCAGCCAGGCGTTCTTCGCGCCGCTGCGCAACAGCCGCGCCGAAGCCGCAGCCAGCGGCTCGCCCGCCTCCACGACGCCGCGCTCCAGCGCCGCCAGCAGGTCCGCGTCGGGAATGCGATCGATCTGGACGTGGTAGGTCTTGCGCGGCCCGGTCGCGGGGTCGGTGATCCGCGCCGCCCACTGCGGGTCGTTGCCGAACAGCAGCAGCCCTTCGCTGGCCTTGTCCAGCCGCCCCACCGGCGCGATCCACGGCAGCGGCGCACCGTCGATCGTCGCACCGTCGAAACAGCGATAGACCGTGTCGCGACCGCGTTCGTCGCGCGCCGTGGTCACCAGCCCGCGCGGCTTGTTGAGCATCAGATACAGCGGCCGGCCGGCAGTCGACGCCGCGCCGTCGATCGCGATATCGGTGCGCGCGGGATCGGTCGGCGATTCCGGATCGCGCACGATCCGCCCGCCGACGCTGACCCGTCCGGCGCGGATCCATTCGGCCGCCTGAGTGCGCGAACACAGCCCGCGCTTGGACAGTACCCGCGCGAGACCGAAGCGCGGCGACGCACGCCTGTCGACCTGTGCATCGCCGGGTGCGCGCGCCCCCGACCCGGGCCGCGGTCTGCGCGCGCTCATCGCACGATCAGCCGCTCCAGCATCGCGGCGTCGGGGCGTGCGGAGACGAAGAACAGCGAGAACAGGCCAAGCGTGAAGATCGTCCACACCCCGCCGAAGATCAGCATGAAAATCGTCGATTGATGCAGACCGTGGACCAGCGCCGCCTCGGCGGGATCGGCCGGGTCGTAGCGCACCTGCACGGTGTCGCCGTCGAGCAGTTTGCGGTGGATCGCCAGATGGGTCGCGTGCGCGCTGCTGCCGGTGTAACCGAAGGCGATGCGATCGGACTCGTATTCGCGACCCGCGACCGCGTAGCGATAGCGCACGTCGACCCGATAGGTCGTGCCGTCGGAATCGCTGCTCTCGACCAGTTCGCGCTGCAGCAGCGTGCCCCAGGTCTTCGGCCAGGCCTCGACCTGCTGCGACTTCATCAGCGAACGCAGGCCGAAGCCCAGGATGCCCACACCGATCGCCAGGAAGAGCGCGAAGAACAGATACAGCACAACGCTTCCTCCCCTGCGCGCGACCATGACGCAGCGTCACGATGCCCGGGCGATCAGCGCCTCTTCTTCTTGGGCGGTTCCGGCGCCGGCGGCGGAGGCGGCGGCGGTGCTTCGGCTGCGGGCTTGGGCGGGCCCTGGACCACGCGCACGCCGCGGGCCTTCATCCACGCGTCGAACTCGTCCGCGGTCATCCGCCGGCCGTTCTGGGTCATGTTGAAACGCCAGGCCTGCGGATCGTTCGACTGCGGCTGATAACTGCCGGCCGCGCCCGGCTGCGGCTGGGTGAGCGCCGCGGTGGCGCGACATTCCTGATGCTTCACCCGCGCCAGCACCAGTTCGACCGTGGTGCCCTCTGCATACAGCTGGGCGAAGCCGACGCCGGCGCCGATCTGGGCGTTTGGCGCCGCCAGTTCCTCCGCGATCGGCATGGACTGCAGGGCATTCGCGACGGCCGGCACCGGCGGCTTGAGCCCGGCGCAGTCGACGCTCGCGTGCGCCGCAGAGGCGCCGAACAGGCCGAGAGCCGCGATGAAGACGACGGAACCCCTGCGCGGCAGGACGGACGGAAGGAGTCGGCGCATGGGTGTCTCCGCGCGATTTCGCTGGACGGGCGTCGAGTGTAGGCCGAGGCCGTCGAAGCGGACAACCCGGAATCGAGCCCGGATGCGCGGAACGTGATCGCGCACAGGAATCGCCACGACAACATCGCCGCGCAGCCTGCGCGGGCAGGCGATCGAAGCCGCCGGGACGGCACGGGATGCGGAGCCCATGCACCACCAGACCCCGGAAACGCCGAAGCCCGGCGCGAGGCCGGGCTTCGGGGTGTTGCGTGCAGCGCGTCCGATCTTACTGGACGTTCAGCTCGGTGCGACGGTTGGTCTCGTTGCGGCATTCCGGGGTGGTCTGCGGCGTGGAGACGAGCGGACGGCTCTCGCCGTAGCCGTTCGGGCCGGCCAGGCGGCCAGCGTCGATACCGTTGCTGGTCAGGTAGCTGTACACGGCGTCGGCGCGACGCTGCGACAGCGACTGGTTGTAGCCGTCGTTGCCGCACAGGTCGGTGTGACCGGCGACTTCGACGCGCAGATCGGGATAGCGCTTCAGGATCTCGACGGCCTCGTTCAGGATCGCCACGGCGTCCGGACGCAGGGTGGCCTTGTCGAAGTCGAAGTTGACGCCCTTCAGGTCGATCGAGATCTGGACCTTGCAGCCGTCGGGACCGATCGCTTCGCCCGGCTGCGAGTTCGGGCAGCGGTCGTTGCAGTCGTTGACGCCGTCACCGTCGCTGTCCTTGTCGGCGCAGTTCGGGGCCGGCGGCGGAGCCGGGGCCTCGACGACCGGCTCGGACGGCTCCGGACCCAGCGGGATCACGAAACCGACGGAGGCCAGAACGTCGCCGAACCAGCTCTCGTTGGAGGCGTTGACGCTGGTGTCGTCGAAATCGGCGCGATAGGCCAGCTCGGCGCGGAAGCCCCAGCGGCCCATGTCGGCCTGCAGACCACCGCCGACCTTCGCGGCGAGGTTGCCGTCTTCACGCTGACCCGGCGAGTTCGGGCTCGGGAAAGCGTCGAATTCTTCTTCCGAACGCTGATAGCCGAGGCCGGCCAGCAGGTACGGGTTCCAGTTGCGGCCTTCGGCGATGAAGTGACGACGCAGGTCGACCGACACGCCGTACTGGCTCCAGTTGAGGTTGCCGGCGCGCTGGAACGGCGCGCGGATCACGGTCGGATCCTCGAAACGCGGGTTCTGATAGTTGAACTCGCCGTCGAGCGACCAGTTGTCGGCGACGAACTTGCCGAAGCCGATGGTGCCGAACGGCGCGTTGCGGGTACCGCGCGCACCGTCCTGCATGTTGAAGCCGGCGGAGGTGGTCAGATACCAGCGATCGTCGAAGTCCTGCGCTTGGGCGGCCTGGGCCACGGCGAGCCCGCTCAGCAGCGCGGCACAGAGGAGTTTCTTGTTCATTGACTCAATGCTCCTTGGAGGAATTGAAAGGACTCGGTAGCGTCGATTCGGGGCGGAAATGCGGGCGACGGGCACGCCTCTCCGCCTTTATCATCCGGCCGCGTCTTGGCCTGCAGTTAACACTAGCATAACAGTTCGGGGAATCCAAGCACGGTTCAGCTTCCCCGGCCCCCTGTCAGCCGGAGCGTGGACGCTCCATGCTTCGCATCATCCTGCGTGGAAGCTGAACGGATTCACGCATGCAGTGTACAGGTCCCGGTCCGGGACGTGCGCTTCATCGTCCGATACGCCCGGACGCGGGAACGGATATCGTGATGGCGTCGGGCCGCTCGACCGCCATGCGATGAGATCATGGCAGGTCGTCGCCGACCCCTGCCCCGACCCGAAAGGTCGGCCCCCTTGAGTGCCGGACGCTTTCGCGGCATCGTGCGCTCTTCCATACGTTTGCGTATTGAATGATGACCGCCGCCGCCCAGACCACCTCCGGTACCTCCTACCCGCATCTCTTCTCGCCCCTGGATCTGGGCTTCACGACCCTCCGGAACCGGGTGCTGATGGGCTCGATGCACACCGGCCTGGAGGATCGCGCCCGCGATTTCCCCAGGCTCGCGGCCTATTTCGCCGAGCGCGCGGCGGGCGGGGTCGGGTTGATCGTCACCGGCGGCTTCTCGCCGAACATGATGGGCTGGCTCAAGCCGTTCTCGGGCAAGCTCAGTTGGCCGTGGGAAGCGCGCAAACATCGGCAGGTCACCGCCGCGGTGCATGCGCACGGGGCGAAGATCTGTCTGCAGTTGCTGCATGCGGGCCGCTACGCCTATCACCCGCTGTCGGTGGCGCCGTCGCGGATCAAGGCGCCGATCAACCCGTTCACGCCGCGCGCACTCACCGGCTTCGGCGTGGAGCGCACGATCTCGGCCTACGCCCATGCCGCGAAACTCGCGCGCGACGGCGGCTACGACGGCGTCGAAGTGATGGGTTCGGAAGGCTATCTCATCAATCAGTTCCTCAGCGCGCGCACCAATCGCCGCGGCGACGGCTGGGGCGGCGATCTGCAGAAGCGGATGCGTTTCGCGACCGAGATCGTGCGCCGGATCCGCGAGGCGTGCGGACCGGATTTCATCATCGTCTACCGGCTGTCGATGCTCGAACTGGTGCCGGAGGGTTCGTCCTGGCAGGAGATCGTCGCGCAGGCCAAGGCGATCGAAGCCGCCGGCGCGACCATCCTCAACACCGGCATCGGCTGGCACGAGGCGCGCGTCCCGACGATCGCCACCTCGGTGCCGCGCGCGGCGTTCGCGGGCGTCACCGCGAAACTGCGGCCGGAAGTCAAACTGCCGCTGGTCGCGACCAACCGCATCAACATGCCCGACGTGGCCGAAGGCATCCTCGCCGACGGCGGCGCCGATCTGATCTCGATGGCACGACCGCTGCTTGCCGATCCGGAGTGGGCGAACAAGGCCCGCGCCGGACGCGCCGACCGCATCAACACCTGCATCGCCTGCAATCAGGCGTGTCTGGATCATGTGTTCGAGAACAAGGCCGCGAGCTGCCTGGTCAATCCGCGCGCCTGCGCCGAGACCGAACTGAACTACCTCCCGACGAAGGCACCGAAGCGGGTCGCCGTGGTCGGCGCCGGCCCCGCCGGACTGGCCTGCGCGACGGTGGCGGCAGAACGCGGCCATCGCGTGACCCTGTTCGACGCCTCCGCGGAGATCGGCGGCCAGTTCAATCTCGCCAAGCGCATTCCGGGCAAGGAGGAATTCCACGAAACCCTGCGCTATTTCCGCCACCGCATCGAGGACACCGGGGTCGAACTGCGGCTGTCCACTCCGGTCGATGCCGATGCGCTGCGCGGCTATGACCGGGTCGTGCTCGCGACCGGAATCCTGCCGCGCAAGGTCGAATTCCCGGGCAGCGATCATCCGAAGGTGGTGAGTTATCTCGACGTGCTCACCGGGCGCGTGCGCGTCGGCGCGCGGGTCGCGATCATCGGCGCCGGCGGCATCGGTTTCGACGTCGCCGAATATCTGGTGCACATGCCGCTGCTCGACGATGCGCGCTTCACGCACGATCCTTTCCACGCCGCGGACACGCACGCTTCGCCGAGTCTGGACCCGGCGCGCTGGATGGCCGAATGGGGCGTGGACCCGAGCTTCTCCGCGCCCGGCGGCCTGCGCAAACCGCAGCCGGAACCGCCGAGCCGCGAGGTCTGGCTGCTGCAGCGCAGCCCGGGCAAACCGGGCGCGCGTCTGGGCAAGACCACCGGCTGGATCCACCGCGCCGCGCTCAAGGCCAAGCAGGTGTCGATGCTCGGCGGCGTGGAATATCTCGGCGTGGACGAGGCCGGGCTGCGCATCCGCAGCGAAGGTCAGGAGCGCACGCTGGCGGTGGATCACGTGGTGATCTGCGCCGGTCAGGAGCCGCGCCGCGATCTGTACGCGGCGCTGGAGGCGGCCGGGATCCCGGCGCAGTTGATCGGCGGCGCCGATGTCGCCGCCGAACTCGACGCCAAGCGCGCGATCGCCCAGGGCAGCCGGGTCGCGGCCGAGCTCTGACCCCGGC
>JBIJBH010000159.1:0-7569 GCA_044345315.1 Lysobacteraceae bacterium | reverse complement strand
GCATGCGTATCAGGTCGGCCTGTACGACGACCAGATCGCCAAGGGCGCGGAGATCGCCAAGCAACTGTTCAACGAAGCCCGCGATCCCACCATCAAGTACCGTGCCGGCGGCCTCGCCGCCAGCTTCTCCGCGCTCAACCGCGACCTGAGCACCGGCCTGCGCTACATACAGGACGCGATGGCCATGCGTCGCCAGATCGCCGACAAGACCATCCGTCATGAGGGCATCGCCAACAGCGCGTTGCTCTACGCCGAGATCGGCCAGCACCGGATCTCGCTCCGCTACGCCAGGGAAGTGCTCGCCGACAAGCCCGGCCCGCGGATGCAGTGCATCGCGGGCCAGCATCGGGTCTCGGCGGAGTTCCAGCTCGGCCTGCTGCCGAAGGACGCCGCGGTCATCCAGCGCGTGATCGATCACTGTCTCGCGCAGCGCGAATTGATCTCGGCCAACATCACTCGCGGCCTGCTCGCCCGCAAATATGCCGCCGACGGCGACCTCCCCGGGGCCGTATCGCTGATCGAACAGGTCCTGCCCGAAGTCGAGGCCACCCGCTATCCGCGGCTGATCGCCGGCGCTCACGCCCAGCTCGCGGAGCTGAAGCTGGCGCTCGGCGACGTTGCCGCCGCCGAGGCCCACGCCAACGCGACCGTCGCGCTCGGCGAGCAGATCCGTTCGTCGTCGACCCTGGTCAGCGCCTACAACACCCTCTACAAGATTGCCGCCACCCGCGAAAAACCCTCGGTCGCGCTGGATCTCTACAAGCGCTACGCCGAGGCCGAGATGGCCCATCAGAGCGACGTCCGTACGCGCGAGCTCGCCTACGAAATCGTCAAACACGAAACCGAAATGCAGAGCAAGCGGCTGGCCGAGGCCGAACAGGCCAATCAGGTGTTGCGCCTGCAGCAGACGCTCGAGCGCGAGAGCGCGCAGAAGGCGCGGCTGGCGATGGTGTTCCTGATGCTGGTGCTCGCCGCGATCGTGTTCTGGGCGATCCAGATCAAGCGTCACCAAGGCCAGCTGCAGCGGCTGGCGCAGACCGATGCGCTCACCGGGCTGGGCAATCGTCATTTCTTCACCCGCAAGTCCGAACGCAGTCTCGTCGATGCCGCGCGCGCCGGCGAGCCGGTGGCACTGGTCATGTTCGACCTCGATCACTTCAAGGCGATCAACGACACCTACGGCCACGGCGCCGGCGACTGGGTGCTCAAGCAGGTCGGCAGGACCTGCGGTGCGCTGTGCCGCAAGGTCGATTACCTCGGCCGCATCGGCGGCGAGGAGTTCGCGGTGCTGCTGCGCGGCTACGATCTGGCCGCGGCATCGCGCCTCGCCGAGGACTGCCGTTCCCAGCTGGCGCAGATCGACACCCGCGAGAGCGGTTACAACTTCGTGGTCACTGCCAGCTTCGGCGTCAGCTCGACCGCGGAATCGGGCTACGACCTGTCGCGCCTGCTCTCGCACGCCGACAAGATGCTGTACCGGGCCAAGAACGAGGGCCGCAACCGCGTCTGCGCCTATACCGCGGAAGCCGCGGCGGCGGAGCAGAAGTCGCCCAAGCGTTCGCCGAGCCTGAGCATCGTCAACAACTGACCGTGACGGCGACGCATTCGCGATGAGCGTCGCCAGCACGTCGTACGAAGACTCCGGAGTCGGTCCGTCGAAGCCGGGCCTTGCGGACCGTGATCCCGAAGCGAACGGGCCGCTTGCGCTGCCCTCCGGTCTGCTCGATGCCCTGCGTGCGGCCTACGCCGCGCCGCCGCGCGCCTATCACCATTTCGGCCATGTCCGCGACCTGATTCCGCACTATCGCGCGGTCGCCGAGGGGCCGGGCTGGCACCGTCCCCGGTCGAGGTCTGGCTGGCCATGCTTTACCACGACGCCGTCTACGTCCCCGGCCGCCGCGACAACGAGGCGCGATCCGCGGCGCTGGCGCAGGCGCAGATCGCGCAGTGGCTGCCGGCGGCCGGGATCGACGCCGACCGGGTCTCGGCGCTGATCCTCGCGACCGCGCGCCACGGCGCGATCGCGCGCGAGGACACCGGCGACGACGCCGACGGCGAGGACCTGCGCCGCTTCCTCGATTGCGACATGGCGATCCTCGGCGCCGCGCCCGAGGCGTTCGCGGCCTACGATCGCGCCATCGCCGAGGAGTATCGCGCGGTGCCGCGCTGGCTGTACCGGCGTCGGCGCCGCGCGTTCCTGCGCGGGCTGCTGGAGGCGCCGCGCATCTACCTCAGCGAATTCTTCCACGCGCGGCTGGACGCGCAGGCGCGGCGCAATCTGACCGATGCGCTCGCGCCCGGCGCCCGCTGAGGCGGCGGTTGGCACGATTCGCCGGCGACACGGTGCCGGCTACAATTTGCCGATGATCCGCAACATCGCCGCCTATCGTTTCGTGCCCGTCGACGACCCGACCGCGCTGGCCGCGCGCCTGCGCGGGTTGGCCGAGGCCGGCGATCTGCGCGGCAGCGTGTTGGTGGCGGAGGAGGGCGTGAACCTGTTTCTCGCCGGCGCACCCGCCGCGATCGACGACTTTCTCGCCGCCCTGCGCGCCGACCCGCGTTTCGCCGACATCGAGGTCAAGGCCAGCGATTCGGCGAGCGTGCCGTTCGCGAAACTGAAGGTCAAACTCAAGTCCGAGATCATCGCCTTCCGCCGCCCCGAGGCGTCGCCGCTGAACGCGCCCGCCCCCGCGGTGGCCCCGGCGACGCTGGCGCGCTGGATCGCCCGCGGCAGCGACGATGCCGGCCGGCGTCTGGTCCTGCTCGACACGCGCAATCGCGAGGAGACCGCCTACGGCAGTTTCCGCGATGCCGAGCTCCTGCCGATCGACAATTTCACCGATCTGCCGGAGGCGGTGCTGGCCCGCCGCGATGCCTGGGCCGATGCCACCGTGGTCGCTTTCTGCACCGGCGGCATCCGCTGCGAGAAGGCGGTGCCATGGATGCGTGCGCAGGGCATGGACCACGCGCTGCAGCTTGAGGGCGGCATCCTGGGCTATTTCGAGGCGATGGGCGGTACGGGCTACGACGGCGCCTGCTTCGTGTTCGACGAGCGCGTCGCGTTGACCCCGGCGCTGGTTCCCCTGGGGGCGGTCGAGCGTGCAGAATCGTCGCCGGCGCGCAACGACGCCGCGGGAGACGCTCGCGATGGCTGAACTGGGTTGGATCGGGCTGGTCGCGGCGATCGTCGCGGCGTATTTCGCGATCAAGGTGGTCAAGTTCGTGTTCAAGCTGCTGTGGTGGAGCGCTGTGCTGTTCGGCGTGTACTGGTTCGCCGCGCCGCTGCTCGGCCTGCCGCGGCCCTTCGTGTAGGCCGGAAAAGCGCCGATGAGCGCACGCGATCCGCGCATCGATGCCTACATCGCCGCCGCCGAGCCGTTCGCGCGGCCGATCCTCGAACACCTGCGCGCGCTGGTGCACGACAGCTGTCCCGAGGTCGAGGAAACGCTGAAGTGGCGCATGCCCGCCTTCGTCGCCCACGGCGCCATCCTGTGTACGATGGCCGCATTCAAGCGTCACGCCGCGTTCGGCTTCTGGCGTCATGCCGAAGTGATCGGCAGCGAACCGCCCGGCGACGATGGCGACAAGGGCATGGGCAGCTTCGGCAAGCTGACTTCGGTCCGCGATCTGCCGCCGAAAACGCGCCTGCGCGCGCTGCTGAAGCGGGCCGCGGCCTTGAACGCCTCGGGCGCGAAGCCGGCGCGGGTCGCGAAAGCCGCATCGAAACCGATGCCGGCATCGCCGCCTGATCTGGTCGCGGCGCTCGAGGCCGCGCCGAAGGCGAAGGCGGCCTTCGAAGCGTTTCCGCCCAGTCATCGCCGCGAGTATCTGGCGTGGATCCTCGAGGCCAAACGCGCCGACACCCGCGCGAGACGCATCGCACAGACGGTGGCATGGCTGACCGAAGGCAAATCGCGCAACTGGAAATACGAGCGCGGTTGACGAGCGGTTCTTTGTAGAGCGGATCGTAGATCCGCTGCCCCGCTTCCGGAGAAGTGCGCAGCGGATCTGCGATCCGCTCTACAGAACCCGGGCGGATGAAACTGCGCCAGGGGTTATCTGAGAACCTGATCCACCCGGAATACCGGATACAGCCCGAAGCGTTCGTCCCAGGCGCTGTGCCGACGATAGAAGAATTCCAGGCGCGCGGCCGGATCGGCGGCGAATTTCGCATCTTCGCGCAGCCGCTTCTCGAATTCGGCGTGCACCGCCGGATCGCGCAGCATCTCGCGGGCCACGTCCTCGGCGACGTAGTCCTCCATGTATTCCTTGCGCTCGAAGTGGCCGTTGAACCAGCCCCAGGCGAGCAGCGAATCCGGCGCCTGCGGCTCCAGCAGCGACATCGCCAGCCGCGCCTTCGGCTGCGCGATCGGCACGAACAGCGCACCGGCGGCGAGATCGCGGCTCTCGCCGCGCCAGACGCCGTCGACCGTGAGCCGCTGACGGCCTTCGGACGGCGCCGCGGCGAAGGTCGGGGTGTCGTCGCGGAAGGTCTCGACGGGCTGTGCGGGCAGGGCGCGGGCGATGCGCACGAAGGCGATGCCGTGCTGGCGCAGCTTGGCGCCGACCGCTTCGGCCTGCGCCGCCGGCACCAGATAGCCGCCCTTCGGCGCCACGATCCGCAGCGCCGGTGCGATCTCGTCGCGCAGCGGCACGTTCCACACCTGCGGCCGGGTGTCGTCGTAGCGGGTCATGGTCGCGCCGGAGACCTCCGACGGCGTGCGCGTGTAGGCATAACCGCGGAAGGCGATCGTGCGCACGCGCTCGGTCGCGGCCCAGCTCAGCGCGACTTCGCTGCCGGCGAGCGCCGCGGCGCGCGCATCGGCTTCGTCGGCGAGCCGGCGCCAGCGCGCGCCGTGCTCGGCGATCAGCGCCATCACTGCGACCACGGTATTGCGGGTGATGCGCACGCGGGTCGGATAATCCTTCCAGGAATGCGCTTCGACCAACATCGCCAGACGGTTGCGCAGATGGAAATAGCCGGTCGAGAAGCGCGGCGCCGGGACCCCGTCGACGAAACCCGAGGCGGGATTGTCGTCCTCGACGAAGGAGGGATAGAACGGCACCGGCAGCGAACCCTGTTCGGCCAACCGCGCCATGGTGCCGTCGCGCAGCGCGCGCCCGGCGTCGCGCAGGGCCTCGTCGCCGGCGTGCAGCGGTTCGACCTGGATCGAGATGTCGTGCTCGAACTTGGCGCCGTTCGTTGTATGCAGATCGATGATCGCCAGCGGATCCCAGGTCTCGACCAGCGCCAGCATCGCCTGCATCTCCGGGCTGTCGGCCTTGGCGTAGTCGCGATTGAGGTTGAGATTGCGCGCGGTCGTGCGCCAGCCCATTTCCGCCGGGCCGTTCTGGTTGGGGCGGTTCCAGGGGCCGAAGCGTTCGTGGCCGTCGATGTTGAACACCGGCACGAAGATCAGCACGGATTTTTCCAGCGCGCCCGCGGCCGCCTCGCCGTCGAGCAGCTGGCGCAGGGCGAGGAAGCCCGCGTCCTTGCCGTCGACTTCGCCGGCGTGGATGCCGCCCTGGATCAGCACGACTGGGATGCCGGCGGCGCGCGCCCGCGCCGGCGTGCGCGCGTCGCTGCGGGTGACGATCAACGCCTTCATCGGCCGACCTTCCGGCGTGGTGCCGAAGTCGACGCACGACACCGCATCGCGGTAGCGACGCGCGAAGGCGTCGCACAGCGCGATCGCCTCGTCGTAGCGCGCGGTGCGCGCGTAGCCGCTGCGCTCGGCTTCGGTGGTCAGCGGAGCGGCGGCGGTCGCGACGGGCACGACAGTTGCGGCGGCGAGCGCGAGAAACAGCGGAGCGAGCAGGGCGGGTGTGCGCATGAGGACGGCAGGTCGGTCGGCGAGCGGGCATTGTGCCTGCGCCGGGCGCCGCACGGACAGGCTCCGGGCCATGCGCGGTCGCGGCGGCGGCTGTGCCACACTTGGCGGATCGCCCCCGGAGGCCACCCATGACCACCTCGCCCTGCACCCTGTACTACGCTCCCGGCGCCGCCAGTCTCGTCGTGCACTGGCTGCTGCTCGAACTGGATCGCCCGCACACCCTGGCGCTGGTCGACACCAAGGCCGGCGCGCAGAAAAGCCCCGAATACCTCGCGCTCAATCCCAACGGTGTGGTGCCGACTCTGTTGATCGACGGTCGCCCGTACTACGAAGCCGCGGCGCTGCTGATGCATCTGGCCGACGAGGATCCGCAGCGGCGCTTCGCGCCCGCGGCCGCGGACCCGCAGCGGATCGATTACACGCAGTGGATGTTCAATCTCGCCAACATGGTGCAGCCGCTGTTCCGGCAGTGGTGGTATCCGCACGAGCCGGCGGGCGAAGCCCACGCGGACACGGTGCTGGCGCATGTGCGGCCGCGGATCGAGGCGCAGTGGGACCGGATCGACGCGCATCTCGCTGAGCACGGCCCGCATCTGCTCGGCGAGCGCCTGACCGCCGCCGATTTCTACCTGACCATGCTGATGCGCTGGTCGCGCAACATGCCGCGGCAGGCGATCGAATGGCCGCATCTGGCCGCGCTCGCGGCGCGATTGAAGGCGCGGCCGAGTTTCGCCGAGCTGTATCGGCGCGAAGGCTTGACCGAGTGGGCCTGAGCGAGCCGACCGAAATTCCAGGGCCGGTGCTCGTGTGCCCATGCCTGTGAGCCTGTGCCGGATTCGCCGCATCGCCCGGCGATTACACTGGTGCGCCGGTCCCGATCGGCCCGCCCACGATCTTTCCGACAGCGAGTACATCCATGACCGCAGCCGCTGATTCCGCCGTCCCGGCCCGACTTCCGCGCCAGATTCCCTACATCATCGGCAACGAGGCCTGCGAGCGCTTCAGCTTCTACGGCATGCGCAACATCCTGGTGCCGTTCCTGGTCGGCAGCGTGCTGCTGTCCTATCTGCCCGAGGCCGAGCGCGAGGGCATGGCCAAGGAGGTCTTCCACAGTTTCGTCATCGGCGTGTATTTCTTCCCGCTGCTCGGTGGTTGGCTGTCGGACCGCTTCTTCGGCAAGTACCACACGATCCTGTGGCTGTCGCTGCTGTACTGCGCAGGTCACGCCTGTCTAGCGCTGTTCGAGGACAACCGCACCGGCTTCTACACCGGCCTGTTCCTGATCGCGCTCGGTTCCGGCGGCATCAAACCGCTGGTCTCGGCCTTCGTCGGCGACCAGTTCGACCAGTCCAACAAGCACAAGGCCAAGGTCGTCTACGACGCTTTCTACTGGACGATCAATTTCGGTTCATTCTTCGCCTCGCTGCTGATGCCGCGCATCCTCAGCGCCTACGGCCCGGCCATCGCCTTCGGCATCCCGGGCATCCTGATGTTCATCGCGACGGTGATCTTCTGGCTGGGACGGCACAAGTACGTCAACGTGGCGCCGGCGGCGCGCGATCCGCATTCCTTCATGAGCGTGAGCATGACCGCGCTGCGCGGCGGTGCGGATCGCGCCTACGGCGCGGGCAGCGTGGTCGCCGCCGCCGGCGTGATGCTGGCGATCGCGATGATGGTCGGCTGGGGCACGTCCGCGTCCTGGTGGCCGCAGCACGTCGGTTTCGTGCCGACCTTC
>JBIJBH010000158.1:0-7622 GCA_044345315.1 Lysobacteraceae bacterium | reverse complement strand
GTGCGGCGCCGCGCTGGCCGCGGCCGACAACGATCTCGGCGCGCTGATCTGGTCGAAGCTCGGCGACGAGGGCTGGAGCAGCAACAAGGGTCTGTTCTGGAAGGTGCTGATCCCGATGGTCAGTTCGCCGATCGCGGGCTTCACCCTGGGCGTGCTGATCCTGGGCACGCTGTACGCGCTGATTTCGGGTCTGTCGCGACTCGGCGGCGCGTTCGCGCGGATCGCCCGCCCGCGCTGGGTCAATACCTTCTTCGGCAAGGCGCAGATCGGTTCCGCCGCCTACATGGGCTTCGCCCACGGCACCAACGATGCGCAGAAGACGATGGGCGTGATCGCCCTGACCCTCTTCGCGGCGCAGGGCAGCGGCGCACTGGACGACGTCCCGGCGTGGCTGGACTTCCTGCATCCCGACGGCGGCGAGAAGGACATCGACACCTGGATCATCGTCACCTGCGCTATCGTGATGGCGATGGGCACCGCGATGGGCGGCTGGCGGATCATCAAGACCCTCGGCCACAAGATGGTGAAGCTGCATCCGATCGACGGCTTCGCCGCCGAGACCGCATCGGCCACCATCCTGATCACCGCCGCGCATTTCGGCATGCCGGTCTCCACCACCCACAGCATCTCGACCGCGATCATGGGTGTGGGCTTCGGCAAGAACCCGCGCAAGCTCAGTTTTTCGGTGATCGAACGGATCCTGTGGGCATGGGTGCTGACGATTCCGGCCGCCGGCGGTTTCGCCTACGGCCTGCTGAAATTGTTCGAGGCGCTGGGTTGGGCCTGATCGTCGGAGCGACGCGCCGAGCGAACCGCCGCTTCCCTGCAGAGCGGAGCGAAGCTCCGCTGCAGCGCTGTCTTCGGATCAGTGGATAGCGGATCTTCGATCCGCTCTACATCAGGAGGCTTTTGCTACGCTTACAGCAGATCGCCGCCGGCGGAGAGCGCGCGTTCGAGCTGGTCGCCCATGCCGCCGATCTCCAGGATCAGACGGTCGACTTCGGCCGGGCTGAGGCTGTCGTAGGGGCGGTTCTCGCACAGTTGCAGATACGGCACGCGGTCGAGTTCGCCGATCGCCAGATACCCGACGCGGCTCTCCCAGTTGAAGGCCAGCGCGCGGCGGCAGTCGATGCCGGTGGTCGGTGCGATCACGGTGCTGACACGCAGATAATCGCGACCGTCTTCGCCTTCGAGTTCGGACAGGAAGATCGCCTGATGGCGGCGGCCCTGTTCGAGCGAGAGTTCGACGCAGAGCACGTAGGGCTCCTGCATCGTGATCCGGAAGTCGCCCGAGGCGAGATGGCTGCGGATCTGTTCGAAATTCTGCATGGGGCGGTCCGGGGGAATGGCTGCGATATGCTAACACCCATGACCGATCCGTCTGCCGCCGAGCGCATTCTCGACGCGATCCGCGCGATTCCGCGCGGCGAAACCGCAGCCTACGGCGTGGTCGCGCAGCGCGCCGGGCTGCCCGGGCGTGCGCGCCTGGTGGCGCGGCTGCTGTCTCACAACGAAGACCCGGACCTGCCCTGGCATCGCGTCCTGCGCGCGGACGGCCGCAGCGCGTTTCCGCCGGGCACCCCGCAGCGGGCCGAACAACTGGCGCGCCTGCGCCGCGAGGGCGTAGACATCGACGCGCAGGGACGGGTGCGGTCGCGGCGTCCGGCGCGGACTCTCGACGAGGCGATCTGGGGGCGCTGAACGCGTTCGTCGGCGCTCAGCGCGCCACGATCGGTGCGCGACGGAACCACGCGGCGATGCTCAGGCGCTCGCGTCGCGCCGGCAGGACTTCGTGTTCGAGTTCGCTGAGGAAGCAGACGCTGCCGCGGGTCGGCGCGATGTCGATACAGGTCTCGCCGCCGCCGTCTTCTTCGAAATGCAGTCGCAGCGCCCCGCCGTCGCCGGCGTCCCAGTCTTCGTTGAGATAGGTCACCAGCGAGACCACGCGCGCATCGCTGTCGCGGAAACGGTCGCGATGGCGGGCATAACCGCCGCCGGGCGGATAGGCGGCGTAGTGGGCCTCGACCTCGTCCAGGCCGAGGAACAGCCGGCGGTTGAGCGCGATGCGCAGCGCATCGAGACGTTCGAGGAACACCGCAGCCGCGGGGCCGCAGCGCGGGTCGTCGAGCCAGCGGGTGCGGTCGGCGCGGATGTCGTCGCGCAGACTGCGGCCGCCGTTGCGGCCGATCGCGGCCTGCGCCAGCGCGCCTTCCGCCTGCAGGCGGTGCAGATCGTCGCGCAGGGCCTCGCGCAGCGCGGGTTCGGGCCACCCGGCGAGCCGACATGCGCCGCAGCCCTGCAGGGCGTCGGCCAGAGCGTCGGCCAGGGCGTCGAGAGGCCCTGCGGCGGCATCGCCCGCGGCTTCGCGCAGGTCGTCGGTGGAGGAAACGACGACCGGAAGGTCGAGCGGTGCGGTCATGCCGGTATCATAGCCGCCGCGTCCACGACGCGATGCCTTTCCCCCGAGGATCACGGATGCTGTCCCGTTTGCCGCAGATCACCCGCTGGTTGCTGGTCGCGAATCTCGTCGCGTTCGCCGCGCAATGGCTGCTCGCCGGGCCGATCCTGAGTCTGCTGCAGCTGTGGCCGCTGCAACTGAGCGATACGCCGCCGGCGCGCGGGACCTTCCTGCCCTGGCAGTTGTTCACCTACGCCTTCCTGCATGGGGATCTGCTGCATCTGGCCTTCAACATGCTGGCGCTGGTGATGTTCGGCCCGCAGTTGGAGCACGCCTGGGGCAGCCGCCGGTTCCTGGTCTATTACACGGTCTGCGCGGTTGGCGCGGGCCTGTGCCAGTTGGCGATCGCCAGCTGGACGGTCGCGCAGGGCGGCGATGCCTATCCCACGGTCGGCGCCTCGGGCGGCGTGTTCGGGCTGCTGCTGGGCTATGGCCTGATGTTTCCGCATCAGCGGGTGATGCTGCTGATTCCGCCGATCCCGATGAGCGCGCGCACCCTGGCGATCGTCTACGGCGTGATCGCGCTGCTGCTGGGCCTGACCGGGCTGCAGCCGGGGGTCGCGCATTTCGCGCATCTGGGCGGGATGCTGTTCGGCTGGCTGCTGATCCTCTACTGGCGGCGCCGTCCGCCGGGTTCGGCGCCGCCGAAGAAACGCTCCTCGCATCTGCGCATCGTCAAATGATGCGCCTGCGGCGGGCGGGTCGCGGGGCTGTGGTATGTTCCCGCGCAGGAAGCGGGCATCGAGGACCTGGCCGGGCGCGTCGAACATGAAGTGGGATCCCTTCACCATCGCCGAACAGATCCTGATCATCCTCGTGATCGTCAGCCAGATCTGGATTTCGATCAAGGTCATCCTCAACGCCGAAGGCGCCGAGCAGTACGTGCGGATCATGTCCTTCGCGACCGGCTTCCTGGCCTTCCTGATCACCCGCGCGCTGGGCGTGACCTTCGCCGATCTGATGCTGGTCACCCACACCCAGGAAAGCGCGATCGGACTGATCCTGATCGGCGCGATCTTCCCGTTCCTGGTCGGGATATTGATCTCGGAAGGCACCATCATCGCGCTGCGGATGGGAATGCCGGTGCCGATCCGGATGGTGCTGCTGATCGCCTCCTTCACCCTGTCGCAGGCGGCCTACACCAACTACATCGCGCTGTCGGCGAAGGTGACCACGCTCGACAAGGCCTTCATCCCGAACCTGTCGTATTCGATCGCGGTCGGGCTGTGGCTCACGTTCCGCTATCGCGACAAGCACACGCCGACAGGCAAGCTCTGAGCGGCGGATTCCGGGGACGGGCGACTCCGATCGACGTCGAATCGATCGAAGCCGCGCCGCCGCGCGATCTCACCACCAGCCCCACCACGGCCACGGCGAATACGGCGCGACCACCTCGACCCGTTCGCGCACCGGCCACAGATAGACCACGTCCGCGGCGAGCCGCGGGAAGCGGTAGTCGTATTCGCCGATCTTGCGCTGTTCGTAGCCGTCGATGCGGCCGGTGAAGGTGACTTCGCGTTTCTCGGCGAACAGCGCGGGGTCGTAGAAGCCGGCGCGGCAGGCGATGAAGCGGCCGCGGACATCGTCGGCGGAACGGCTCGGGCGGCCGGTGCTGTCGAGCCGGATCGCGAGGACCTCGAAACAGGTGCGGTCGGCCAGTGGCTCGGTGCTGACGATGCGCCCGCCCCAGCGGACCACGTTGCCGGTGCTGTCCTGGGCGACCGCGTCTTCGGGGCTGATCGCGGCGTATTCGCCGCGCAGGGGCTGGGCCGGGGTGACGCAGCCGGCGAGCGCGGCGGCCAGTGCGGCGACGAAAAGAGTGCGTGCGTGCATGAGGGGTCTCCGAAGGGTCAGGGCCGGTGCGCCCGCAGTTCGCGGATCAGGAGGTCCGCGCTGGCGACACTGCCATGATCGCGAGCGTAGCGCCATTCGACGAAACGTTGGCTGATCCGGCGCACATCCTCGGCCTGCGGACGGCTGCGCGCGACCCGCTCGGCCCAGGCGGCGACCGGTTCGTGCGCGGCGCGGCCCAGCCCGAGCCGGCGGTAGCGCCGCTCCAGCCGCCGCCAGGCGCGCAGCACCGGGTCGCGCTCGCGCTCCTGGCGGGTGGTCAGCCACAGCATGCCGACCAGCGCCAGCACGGTCGCGAGCACGAACAGCTGGATCAGCCGCGCCGAATCCAGGTCGGGCACGCCGAAGGACTGCAGCAGCCGGCGCTGGCGCGCGGCGTTGTAGCCGAGCACGAAGTCGTTCCAGCCCCGGCGCAGCCAGTCGCCGACATCGAACACCGGGGCGAGGCCCGCGAAACCGCCGAGGTTGCCGGGCCGACGGTCGGCGATGGTGTCGTAGATGCGTTCGGGCGCGACCGCGGCGGTGGGGTCCACCCGCACCCAGCCGCGGCCTTCCAGCCAGACCTCGGCCCAGGCGTGGGCATCGGAGCGCCGCACCAGCCAGTAGCCGCCGACCGGATTGCGGTAACCGCCGACGTAGCCGGTGACCACCCGCGCCGGGACCCCGGCGCCGCGCATCAGCACCACGAAGCTGCTGCTGAAATGCTCGCAGAAACCGGCGCGGCTGCGGAACAGGAATTCGTCGACGCTGTGGCGGCCCAGCGGCGGAGCGTCGAGGGTGTAGACGAAATCGGCGCGGATCCAGTCCAGCGCGCGCTTGACCAGCGCGGTGTCCGCGGCGCGACCGGGCGGGCCGGCCTCCTGACGCCAGCGCCGGGCCAGTTCGAGCGTGCGCGGGTTGTAGCCCTCGGGCAGGCGCAGGGCCAGCGCGCGCAGCGCCGGCTGCAGGCGGTCGTCGACCCGCGCCTGCGGCGAGGAGCTCATGCGCCAGCGCGTCACCGCGGTCAGCGGTTGCCGGCTGTACAGGCTGAAATCCGGATGCAGGCGCGTGTCCGGCGGCGCCTGCAGCGGCATTTCCAGCGCCACCAGCTGCTGGCGGTCGGTCGGTTCGATTTCCAGCTCGTAGCGGTACTGCACCGAACCGGGCTCGGCCCTCGGGGAGGCGATCGAACGACTCCAGTCCACCGCGGTCCAGGTGCGGCCGTCGAACGCCCACAGCACCGGGCCGCGCCAGTACAGCTCGGTCTGCGGCGGGGCGGGACCGAAGAAGGTCGCGCGCAGCGCCGGGGTGTCGTCGGCGATCATGTCGATCCAGTCGCCCGGCGACATCCGGTCCGACAGCCCGGGCCGCGTCAGCGCGCGCTCGGGCACGCCCCACAGCGGGGTCGAGAAGCGCGGGAACAGCCAGAACACGCCCATCGCCAGCGGCAGCCCGATCGCGACCATGCGGCCGACCGCGACGAAGCGACGCCACCACGGCCGGCCCGCGGGCGCGCGTTCGCCGACCTCGATTTCCGACAGCCGCAGCAGCGCCGCCAGCACCGCCAGCGCGCCGAGCAGCCCCAGGATCAGCGAACGCGGTCCCTGATCGAGCAGAAAGGTCGCGAACGGCGCGAACAGCGCGAACCCGAGCAGGCTGCGCGCATCGCGCAGGCTGCGCATCTCCACCGGTTTGAGCGCGAGCATCGTCGCCAGCAGCGCGCAGCCGGTGTCGCGGCCGAAGCGGAACCCGTACAGGGTCATCACCGTGCCGAGCAGACCGAAGATCAGCAGCAGGCGCAGCCAGGTCGGCGCGTGGCCCTCGCGCGCGAGCAGCGGCACTGCCAGGGCCACCGCGCCGATGCCGAGCGCCAGCGTCGGCGGCAGTTCCAGCAGCAGCGGCAGCAGGCAGGCGGTCGATGCCGCCAACGCCCAGCGCCGACCGGCCAGTTCGAGCAGCGGCGCGCGCTCAGCCATGGCCGCTGCCCTCCGGAAGCAGCGCGAGCGCCTTCAGGCAGGCGTGGCGATGCGCGGCGCCCTGCGCCGGACCCAGCGCCGGCTGCCCGGGCAGGATCAGTCGCCAGCGGCGACCGTCGTGTTCGGCCTCGTCCACCCAGCGCGCGAGACGCCGGATCCGCGCCTCGTGCGGCAGCGCGCCCAGCGTGTTCCAGTCCAGGTCGAGATCGGCGCCGGAGGGCTGTTCGTATTCGCGCACCAGCAGTTCGTCGCGCCGCGCCGAAGGTTTCCAGGCGATCGCCCGACGCGAATCCCCGCGTCGGTAGGCGCGCAGGTGATGCACGTCGTCTCCGGCCGGATGCATCCGCGCGATCGCGCGATCGCCGCCGCCTTCGGGCAGCGGGGGGCCGTGCGCTTCCGGCGCCGGATACACCAGCAGCGGTCGTTCCGGCCAGACGTAGCTCCAGGCCACGACCAGCCCGAGCGGTCGCGTGGTCGACAACCGCAGCCGCCCGGGATCGAGCCAGCCGCGGCGTTCGGTCGGCACTTCGATCGTGGCCTCGCCCGCGCCCTGATCCAGCGAGAGAAACGCCGATCGCTCGCCGCAGCTCACGCGCAGACCGCGGCGCTCGCGCCCGGGTTCGGCGCGCGCGTGCACGCGCAACTGCAGCGGCTTGCCCGCGCTCACCGGCTCGGCGCCGATCGCGACCACGCTCAGCCCCGACAACTGCAGATGCGCCGCGAACAACCCGGTATGCGCCGCACCGCCCAGCAGCAGCGCCAGCAGCAGCGCCGGATTGTTGTTGTAGTTGAGTGCGCCCAGCAGCATCGCCGCCAGCAGCACCGCGAAGAACAGCCCGAAACCGGTCGGCAGCACGTAGATCCGCCGCCGGTCGAACCGCACCGGCAACGCCTCCGGCGCCCGCGGCCTGGTCCACCGCGCCGCACGCCGCTCGACCAGCCTCCGCAGTCGGGTGCCGAGGGTGTTCATAATGTCGGAGTTGTTGCGGAGTTGATCGAATTCGACGGATGGTCGACTGATCGAATCGGCATCGATTCCCCGAAGACAGTGTCTGTTCTGCCTTTTGTTTCGCTCGCTGTCGCGAGCGAGCCACCTTTCTTTGCTTGTGCCACTGCACCGCGCAGCGGTGCGAACGGCGAAGCCGGCCCGAAGGGCGAGCGCGAAGCGCGAGTCAAGAAAGAGTGGCCCAAAGAAAGCACACCCCGTCGGTTGCGCCCGGCGCTGCGCGCCGGGTCCGCGTGCTTCGCGGGGTTTTTCGACATCACATCCTTGTGCTGGTCGAAAAACGCGCGGCATCCTGCCGCGCGCCCTACGGGCCTGATCCGCGAATCCCGCCGCAACCAGGGGCCCCGGTAGA
>JBIJBH010000157.1:0-7634 GCA_044345315.1 Lysobacteraceae bacterium | reverse complement strand
ACCGCTCTCAGCATGCTGCTCCAAACTTCTGGATCCTCGGAATTCCGGAAGTAAGGTTCCAGCAGAGCAAGATCGTCGGTGCCCCCGAGGTCTTCGGTCATCTTGTCGCTCTTGACGACCACTTGGGAAGGCGGGTACAGATCGCCCTCGCGATCGACGAACAGCGTGATCTGATCACCGGGAGGTGGACAGGTTTTCGTGGCCTGGATCAGATCGCCGTAAACGACGCTGCGTCCTCCGAAACAGCCAGACAGAAACAGCGCTGCGATCGACAGCGCCAGGATGCGGAAAACTTTTGCAGCCCGTTCCTTCATGCTCGATGGGTTCCTTATGGAGCGTGGTGTCCGATTCGCTCTCGCATGAGCGCCAGCACCTTCTCGTAATCCGCGCCGAAGTCGCTCGGGTCCAGGTACAGATCGCCGCCTTCGGTCTGCACCGACAGCACCTTGGTGAGGGCGCGCACCAGCAGGCCCAGCAGCAGGGTGTACCGCTGCGTGTAGCGCTCGGGGTGCTTGAGCACCACGATGAGGGTGGGCTTGAGCGTCGGGCCGCTGCGGCCTTGCGATGCGAGCACTTCGCCGGTCTTGATCTCGCGGATATCGCTCCAGCGCACCACGCCGGGGGAGACATCGCCC
The DNA here is from genome assembly GCA_044345315.1 of Lysobacteraceae bacterium. Classification (GTDB taxonomy): domain Bacteria; phylum Pseudomonadota; class Gammaproteobacteria; order Xanthomonadales; family Xanthomonadaceae; genus Lysobacter_I. Next base: position 6,999 of record JBIJBH010000157.1, on the reverse strand, counting down.
GGGCGGTAGACGAAGCCGAGGCTGCCGAGCAGGAACCACGGGCGGTTGCGGATCGCGCGGGTGGTGAAGACGACGATGAGGAACAGGCCGATGCTGCCGAACAGGGCGATCGCCGCCTTGAATTCGAGGCTCATGTCCTCGGCGAAGGGATTCTGCAGATCGATGTCCGCGAGTACGTCCGCCGGCACGAAGGCCAGCGAGGCGAGGCCGCCGACCAGCCACACGGTCAGCACCAGCCAGACGATCGCGCCGGTCCGCGGGCGACGCAGGACCAGGATCGGCTGACCGACGTTGTCGTCCTCGCTGCGGATCAGATCGGAGAAGAACTGCAGCACGAACGCCAGCAGCATGAAGCCGAAGAAGCCGATCAGGCCGAGGATCAACGCGCGTTCGACCATTTCGCCCACCCGCGCCAGCCACGGCAGTTCCGAAGCGAGGAAAAACGCGGCTGCGAACAGCACGAACAGGACGGCGCCGGCGATGCGCAGGCGTGCCAGCAGGCGATGGGCGCGGCTGTCGGTCATCCAGAATCCCCCCGGTCTCGAATGCCGGGGGAATCTAGCATGCGGCGGCGGTCGCAGGCGCCGGCGGGCGACTCAGACCCGCTCCAGCCAGCCGTACTTGTCGGGGGTCTTGCCGTCGAACAGGCCGAAGAACAGGTCCTGCAGGCGGCGTGTGACCGGGCCGGGTTTGCCGGTGCCGACCTGGCGCGCGTCGACCGAGCGGATCGGGGTGATCTCGGCGGCGGTGCCGCACATGAACAGCTCGTCGCAGAGGTACAGGTATTCGCGCGGCAGGTCGCGTTCGATCACCTCGATGCCGGCGTCGCGGGCGAGGGTGATGATGGTGTTGCGGGTAATGCCGTTGAGCAGGGCGGCGCTGATCGGCGTGGTGTGCAGGGCGCCGTCGAAGACCAGGAACAGATTCTCGCCCGCGCCTTCGCTGAGCAGGCCGGTGGAGGCGAGGGCGATGCCTTCGCCGAAGCCGAGCCGGCGCGCCTCGCGCGCGACCAATTGTCCGGACAGATAGTTGCCGCCGGCCTTGGCGCCGGCCGGGATCGTGTTGGGCGCGAAGCGCTGCCAGCTGGAGACGCAGGCGTCGATGCCGGCGTCCAGCACTTCCGGGCCGAGGTAGCGGCCCATCCTCCAGGTGGCGACGGCGACATCGGTCGGCGTGTCGGCCGACAGGCCGAAGCCGCCGAGGCCGCGGTAGGCGACCGGGCGCAGATAGTCGGTGGTGTTGTCGTTGACGCGGATGACCTCGCGACAGGCGGCGTTGATCTCGTCCAGGTCGTAGGGCATCGCCATGTCGTAGATCTTCGCGGAGGCGAACAGCCTACGGTTGTGATCGGTGAGGCGGAAGATCACCGGGCCGTTCGGCGTGTCGTAGCAGCGGATGCCTTCGAACACCGAGGAGCCGTAGTGCACGACATGGGCCATGACGTGGGTGGTGGCTTCGGCCCAGGGCTTGATGCGTCCGTTGTGCCAGATCCATTCGGGGTATTGCTGGGCCATGTCGCCGTCCGCGGAACGAGGGGAAGCCGGCATTTTAGGCCAGCACCGGGGGGACCGACAGTGCGCGACGGTCATGCCGGCGGCAAAAAAGACGGGGCCTTTCGGCCCCGTCCGGTGTCGCTGTCGCGGTTCGCCCTCAGCGGAAGGCGGCGATCGTGCCGCGCGTGGTGTTGAGCACGCGGGCGTTGTCGCTGCGGGTGGTGGTGCCCATCGCCTGACCGTTGTAGGTCCTGGCCGGGTTGGACCAGTAGTTGATGCGCGGGCAGCCCGAGGTGCAGTTGTAGGCCATGATCGTGCGCCAGGCGCTGGTCGGCGAACGGTAGCCGTGGCCGTAGGCGTAGGGCGTGTTGGTCGGATCGGCGGCGGGATCGTGGCGCGCCGACTGCAGGTGGCCGATCTCGTGTCCGAAGGAGTAATAGCCGGTGGCGCAGCTGTAGTGCACGGCGGCGAACGCGGTGCTCGCGCTCGAGCCGATCCCCGAGGCCAGGCCGCAGGACGAGCTGTTGTTGATGATCAGCACGCCGACGTCGGCGGCGGTGCTGTTGCGGGTGGTGTGGATCGAGTCCATGAAGCCGTCGCTGGTGCCGCGGAAGCGCGACAGATCGGTGCTGAAGCTGCCGGACTCGGTGTAGGACACCTGCGACGACGAAGCCAGCTGCAGGGTGATGCTCACGCCGCTGTTGGCGTAGCCCTGGTTGGTTTCGGAGATCGCCAGATTGACCAGACCGGTGATGTCGCCGCTGGCGCTGGCCGCGGACGGCGTGTAGGCCACCAGCACGCGGATCACCGAGTTCGCCTTGGCGACCGGCGCCGCGGCGGACGGGCGCATCCCGCGCTGCAGGCGGGCGTCGCGCGCGGCCTGCTGGAACATCTGGCGATAGGCGACTTCCGGATGATCGGCCGGCATCTTCGATTCGTCGATGTGCACGATCGCATGGCCGCCCGAACGCAGCGGACGCAGCGCGTAGAGCTGGCCGTTCTTGCGGATCGTGCCGGTGAGCATGTCGCCGTTGCGGACGATGATCACCGAGTTGTTGGGGTCGTCGGCCATCTCGCCGCCGAGCGCGCTCTTCATCGAATCGAGGATCCCGAAATCGGTGCCGAGGGTGCCGGACCACACCAGGGTGCCGTCGGGATTCTGCGTGGCCTTGCGCAGATAGGCGGTGCCGGCATCGCCGAGGCCGAGCTGCAGGCGATCGGTCTTCGCGCTGATCTGTGCGGCATCGGCCTGCACCAGCTGCAGCGAGAGCGTGGCCCGGTCCTGCACCAGGGCGCGATAACTCGCATCGGCGGTGAGTCCGGCCGGCGTGGCCTTGGTTGCGGAGAACAGCGGTTGACGCGCCGCCTGGGTGGCGGCAGCGGTGAGGCCGAGCGCGAGGATCGCGCCGGTGGCGGCGAACAATCTGGAACGTTTCATGCGTCTGACTCTCCCTCGTCCTTCCATTGCGGCATCCGGGCCGGAAAAGATGTGCAATGTCGGGACGCGATCGGTGGTGGTGTGGCCCGGACGCGTTGCCCGTCGACATGGATCGCACGACGGCATGCGCTGCGCAAGTCGCGGCGCAGCATCGCCTGCGATGTTCGCCAATGCCGTCTCAGAATTTCGCAGGCGATGCAGCGGTCTTGCTGCATGTGCGCGCCATGGCGCGCGACGCTTCGCAACAGAGTTTCAGAAACTGATCCACCAGCAATCGAGATGCCGGCGCAGCGAGAACACCGTGCGCGAGGGCGTGTTGCCGTTGGCGAGCGTCTGCTCCAGACGCAGCCCGACCGGCGCGCGCGCGCGCACCGGGCGCGACGTGGGATCGAGCGCGTCGGCGGAAGCGGACTCGCCCGCGCCGGCCACGGTCGCAGACGGAGCGGTCGATGCGGCCGCTGCGTTGGGCGTCTCGGCGCTGATGGTCGGCGTTGCGCCGAGAGTCTCGGTCTGCGCTGCGGCGGCACGCAGCGGCACGATGTCGACCAGCGGGCGGTCGACGATCGCCTGCAGACGATCGAGCACGCGATAGCCGCTGGTCTGGTCGTGTCCGACCCAGTGATAGACCTCGCCCAGCCGGTTCGCGTCGCGGGTATCGATCGCGTTGGTGATCGCGTAGACCAGCTCCTGCAGGGTGCGCGCGCAGCCGCCGCGTCCACCGCCGCCGCGCGCCGCGGGCGCGGCGCCGCGGGGCAGGCGTGCGGTGGCGCCGAGGGTTTCGCAGGGGCGGTCGGTGTAGATGGTGTTGCCGCCCGGGCCGATGCAGCGTCGCGGTGCGGGGTCCTGCGCGGGCGCCGCGGTCGGCGCCGACGCAGCTGCGGCGAGGGTCACAAGCAGGACGAGGCGCGCGGGCGACGACATCGGCCGGAGGCTAGCACTTCGGGCATGAATGCCGGGACGCCGGCGCGGCGCCGGCAATGGTCGGGCGAGCGATCAGCCCGCAGCGAGCCAGGTGAACGGCCACCACGGCAGGTTGCGGACGATCCAGAAGGTCGGCAGCAGGATCAGCCAGAGCTTCGGTGTCATCACCACCGCCATGAACCCCTTGAGCGCCTGCGGGGTCAGCCCGCGCGCGTCGAGGATCATCAGCGGCACCAGCGGAACCATCAGCACGATCAGCGGATTCATCTCCAGCGCGCGCATCAGATCGCCATGGGCGAGGGCGTGCAGGGCGCGGGTCAGGCCGCAGCCGACGCAGTCGAAGCCGCTCACCGCCTTGAAGATGCACTTCGGGAAGAAATTGCCGTCGGCGTTTGGGTCCCAGGTACGCAGGATCCAGACGCCGGCGACGACCGCGAGCGCGGTCGCCGCCAGAATCCACCTGTCCTGGGCCTTCAGCGCCTGCGGCAAGACGGGATCAGCCGCCATGCATCTGCTGCATCATTTCCGCGTACTGGGCCATGCCGCCCATTGCGAACCAGCCGATATTGAGGATCAGGCCGATGATCGCCAGCACGGTCGCGACCCAGCACCAGGTTTTGGCGGTGTCGGACGCCTGCCGCGCGCCGGCGAGGTCGCCCTGGTTCAGCAGGGTGTTGACCTTGTTGGACTGCACGATCGCGATGATGCCGAGCAGGCCCAGCGGGCAGCACAGGCAGGTGGCGAGCACCGTGGAGATGATGGCCCAGGCCAGATGATTGGGAACGCTGCCGGGTGCGACGCTGGTGTTCATGCGGTATCTCCGTCTCGGTCGTGGCGGATGGCGCCGGGAGGGACGCCCGCCGGACCCCCCGGCGGCCGTGGCGCGGCCTGGTCCCATTGTGCCGATTCCGCCGCCACGCGCAATCGCCGCGTCCGGCAGGGCGGCATGGACTGCGCGTTCAGGCGGCGTCGCCGCGCATCGCCCGGACGCGAGCCTCCAGCCCTGCCGCGGTCGCTTCGCGGCCGTCGACCGGCGGATCGGCGACCACTTCGATCTCCGCGCGGAAGCGTCGCGGCACCCGCATCCGGGCGAGACGGCCTTCGCGTCGGCTCCACATGCTGTCCCACATGTTCTTGAGCGCCATCGGCACCACCGGCACCGGGCGGCGGGCGAGGATCCGCTCGACCCCGGCCTTGAACGGGGCGATCGCGCCGTCGCGGGTGAGTCCGCCCTCGGGGAAGATGCCGACGATCTGGCCGTCGGCGAGCGCCGCATCGACCTCGTCGAAGGCGCGCCGCATCAGCTCCGGGTCCTCCTTCGCGCCGGCGATCGGAATCGCCTTGGCGGTGCGGAAGATCCAGCGCATCACCGGGATGTTGAAGATGCGGTAGTACATCACGAAGCGCACCGGGCGCGGGATCGACGCGGCCAGAATCAGCGCGTCCATGTAGCTGACGTGATTGCACACGATCAGCGCCGGGCCCTGATCGGGCACGTGCTTCTCGATGCCGTGCAGGCGCGCCCGGTACAGGGTGCGCACCAGCAGCCAGCTCAGGAAGCGCATCAGGAACTCGGGCACCAGGGTGAAGATGTAGAGCGCGACCGCGAGATGGGCGATCGCCAGCGCCAGGAACAGCTGCGGGATGGTCAGGCCGGGCAGCGGGATCGTGATCCCGCCGATGCTCACGCGCTCCATCTGCAGCACGATCGCCAGCACCGCCGCCATCACGATGAAGAAGGCATTCTGGATGTTGACCGCGGAGATCACCCGCGACAGTTCGCTGCGCGGTGTGCGGCTCTGCACCAGCGCGAACAGCGGCACCACGAAGAAGCCGGCGAAGGCGCCGATCATGGTCAGGTCGATCACGATCCGCCAGCCGCCCGGTCCCGCGAGGAAGCCGGCGATGTCCAGCCCGGTGGCCGGCGGCAGGCCGGGGCGGGCGAAATACAGGTCGAACAGGAACACCGCCATGCCGAACGCGCCCAGCGGCACCAGGCCGATCTCGACCGTGCGCGCCGACAGTTTTTCGCACAGCAGCGAGCCGACGCCGGTGCCGACCGAGAACAGCGCGAAGCAGAACAGGTACAGGACTTCGTTGCTGCCCAGGTACTGCTCGGCATAGGTCGGCAGCTGCGCGGTGAGCACGGTGCCGAAGAACCAGAACCAGGAAATGCCGAGCATGCTGTTGCGCACCGCCGGTTGCCGGCGCGCGAGCCGCAGCACGCGCAGGGATTCGGGGATCGGGTTCAGATGCACCTTCAGGTCCGGCGCGCCCGCATCCACCGGCGGAATCCGTCGGCTGACCAGATTGCCGGTGATCGCCAGCAGCACGATGGCCGCGGCGGCCGCTTCCGCGCCCCAGTCGCCCGCGACCTTGAAGATCAGGCCGCCGACGATCATGCCGACCAGGATCGACATCGAGGTGCCCATCTCGACCAGACCGTTGCCGCCGGTGAGTTCCTCCGGCTTGAGCACCGAGGGCAGGATCGAATACTTCACCGGTCCGAACAGCGTGGACTGCAGGCCGGTGCCGAACAGCGCCACCAGCAGCAGCGGCATGCTCTGCAGCAGGAAGCCCACCGCGGCAATCGACATGATGACGATCTCCATCGCGGTGGTGATCCGGATCAGGCGCGCCTTCTCGAGTTTTTCGGCGATCTGCCCGGCGGTGGCCGAAAACAGGAAGTAGGGCAGGATGAACAGCGCCGGGGCGAGATTGGTGTACAGCGTGCGCTGCTCGGCGGGCACGCCCAGCCAGAACAGCATGCCGATGATCGCCTGACGATAGACGTTGTCGTTGAATGCGCCGAGCGACTGGACGATGAAAAACGGCAGGAAGCGGCGTTGCCGCAACAGTTCGAACTGGCTGTAGGCCATGCGCGCTCCGCGGAGCCGGCTCCGCCGGCGGTGGTCCGGCGGAGACTAGCAGGTTGTCGCGGCGGGCCGCATCCCGGCGATGGACGCGGCGTGCGAGGTCATTCCGACGCCGACAAGGTCTCCAGCAGCGCCGAAAGCGCCGCGCCGCGGCGTTTCCACGACCAGAACAGCGGCGCGGGCAGCGCCACCCGTCGCCAGGTCCGCGCGTCGGGCGTTTTCGCCGCGTCTGCGTTGGCCGCACGCAGCCAGGCGAGCAGGGCGCGTTCCG
>JBIJBH010000156.1:0-7648 GCA_044345315.1 Lysobacteraceae bacterium | reverse complement strand
GACGACGCGCTCGACTTCGTCCACAGCAGCCATTGCCTCGAACACCTCGTCGACCCGCGTGAGGGCCTGCGCAACTGGCTGCGCGTGGTCAAGCCCGGCGGCTACCTGGTGATCACCGTGCCGGATGAGGACCTGTACGAGCAGGGCGTGTTCCCGAGCACCTTCAACCGCGACCACAAGTGGACGTTCACGATCTTCAAGCACGCCTCGTGGTGCGACCGGTCGATCAACGTGCTGGATCTGGTGCGCGATCTGGGCGAGCAGGCCGAACTGGTGCGGGTGGAGCAACTGTCCTCGACCTACCGCTTCGATCTGCCGCGCTTCGACCAGACCCTGACCCCGGTCGGCGAGTGCGGGATCGAGTTCGTGGTGCGCAAGCGCCCGGCCGAAGAGGTCGCCGCGCGCGGGCGCTGGCAGCGTCCGGCGGAACTGCCGGACCGCGAGCTGCGCATCCATTTCAACCAGTATCGCGACGACATGCGCGCGATGAAGTCGAACAACGACGGCGCGCCGCCGTTCCGGAACGACGCGCCGCTATGAAGCCCGGCATGCTCGTCCGCGCGCGCGCGCCGCTGCGCCTCGGTCTCGCCGGCGGCGGCACCGACGTCTCGCCGTACTGCGACCAGTACGGCGGCAACGTGCTCAACGCCACCATCGATCGCTACGCCTACGCGGTGATCCGCACGCTCGACGCGCCGGTGGTGCGCTTCGTCGCCAGCGACCAGCCGGCGACCGTCGAACTGCCGCTGGAGGCGCATTACCCGCTGGACGGCCCGCTCGCGCTGCACCGCGCGGTCTACAACCACATGGTCGCCGAATACCTCGGCGGCAGACCGCTGGCGCTCGAACTGACCACCTTCTGCGATTCGCCGGTGGGCTCGGGCCTCGGCTCGTCGTCGACCCTGGTGGTGACGATGATCCGCGCCTTCGTCGAGCTGCTGAACCTGCCGCTGGACGACTACGCCGTGGCCCATCTCGCCTACCGCATCGAACGCATCGACTGCGGCCTCAAGGGTGGCAAGCAGGACCAGTACTCGGCGACCTTCGGCGGCTTCAATTTCATGGAGTTCTACGCCGACGACCGCGTCGTCGTGAACCCGCTGCGGATCAAGAACTGGGTGCTGTGCGAACTGGAAGCGTCGCTGCTGCTGTACTACTCGGGCGTATCGCGCGAGTCGGCGCGGATCATCGCCGACCAGAGCCGCAACGTGTCGCAGGGCGACGGCGGCACCCTCGAAGCGATGCACCGCCTCAAGCAGGAGGCGCAGGCGATGAAGAACGCGCTGCTGCGCGGCGCCTTCGGCGAGGTCGTCGAGTCGATGCGGATGGGCTGGGAAAGCAAGAAGAACACCGCGAGCACGGTGACCACGCCGCGGATCGAGGCGATCCACGCCGCGGCGATGGAGGCGGGCGCGCTGGCCGGCAAAGTCTCCGGCGCCGGCGGCGGCGGCTTCATGATGTTCTTCGTCCGTCCGGATCGCCGGATGGACGTGATCCGCGCGCTGCGCGGCTTCGAGGGCGACGTGGCCAACTGCCACTTCGCCAAGCACGGAACACAGGCGTGGAGGCTGGAATGAGGCAGTACATCGACGCGCGCCTCGGGCGCGCGGTGGAGGTGATGCAGGCGCTGGCGGCGGCCCCGGAGATCCGCGGCCAACTCGAGACGTGCGCGACGGCGTGCCTGGACGCGATCCGCGGCGGACGCAAGCTGCTGCTCGCCGGCAATGGCGGCAGCGCCGCCGACGCCCAGCACATCGCCGCCGAGTTCGTCAGCCGTTTCGCTTTCGATCGTCCGGGCCTGCCGGCGATCGCGCTGACCACCGACACCTCGATCCTCACCGCGATCGGCAACGACTACGGCTACGAGAAGGTGTTCGAGCGCCAGTTGCAGGCGCTGGGTCGACCGGGCGACGTGTTCGTCGCCTACTCGACCTCCGGCCGTTCGCCGAACGTGCTCGCCGGCCTGCGCGAGGCGCGCGCGCGCGGGCTGTTCTGCATCGGCCTGACCGGCGCCGCGGAAGGCGGCATGGCGCCGCTGTGCGACGTGCTGCTGCGCGTGCCGAGCACCGACACCGCCGAGATCCAGCAGGGCCACGCCGTGCTCGGCCATATCCTGTGCGGCCTCGTCGAGGACGCGATGTTCGACCGCCCGCGATGAAGGAAGCGGTGATCCTCGCCGGCGGCTTCGGCACCCGCCTGCGCGCGGTGGTCAGCGATGTGCCCAAGCCGATGGCGCCGATCGCCGGCCAGCCGTTCCTCGCACTGCTGATGGCGCATCTCGCGCGCAACGGTTTCGGGCGGGTGGTGCTGTCGGTCGGCTACCTCGCCGACGCGATCGTGGCGCATTTCGGCGATGGCTGGCGCGGCATGGTGGTGGATTACGCCCGCGAGGACGCGCCGCTCGGCACCGGCGGCGCGATCCGCGCCGCGCTGGCGCGCTGCAGCGCCGACCACGTCCACGTGTTCAACGGCGACACCTACCTCGGCCTCGACTGCGCGACGACCGAAGCGCTGTGGCAGGCGCGGCGCACGCCGATCGTCGTCGCCCGCGAAGTGCAGGACACGGCGCGCTACGGGCGGCTCGAAGTGGATGCGGACGGCCGCATCTCCGCCTTTCTCGAAAAGGCCGCCAGCGGCGGCCCCGGCTGGATCAACGCCGGCTGCTACGTGCTGCCGACCGCGATCGTCGACGAATTCCCGCCCGGCGACCCGTTCTCGTTCGAGACCGGCTACCTGCGCGACGCGGTCGCACGTCGACCGGTGCTGGCCTGCCCCACCGATGCCGAGTTCATCGACATCGGCACGCCGGAGGACTACGCGCGGGCGCAGGCCCTGCTGGCGAGCCTGGCCGGATGAGCGACGGACCGCGCGCGCTGTTCCTCGATCGCGACGGCGTCATCAACCACGACGACGGCTACACCCACCGCTGGGAACAGTTCGTGTTCGTCGACGGCATCTTCGCGCTGGCGCGCGCGGCGCATGCGCGCGGCTACGCGCTGGTGGTGGTGACCAATCAGGCGGGCATCGGCCGCGGCCTGTACACCGAAGCCGATTTCCATGCGCTCACCGCGCGCATGTGCGCGCGCTTCGCGGAAGAGGGGGCGCCGATCGCGCGGGTCTATTTCGATCCGACCCATCCCGAGCACGGCATCGGTGCGTACCGCTGCGTCTCGCCGATGCGCAAACCGGCGCCGGGCATGCTGCTCGCGGCGCGCGACGAGCTCGGCGTGTCCTTGTCCGCCTCGGTGCTCGTCGGCGACAAGCCGTCCGACATCGAGGCCGGTCGCCGCGCCGGCGTGCGCGCCGCGCTGCTGTATGCGCCGGATGAGGCCCGGGAAGCCCTGCCGGAGGCGGGCGATCTCACGCCGACCGCGGTGATCCGCAGGCTGGAGGACGCGATCGGCTGGCTGTAGCCGCGGCGCGACGTGACGACAAAGAAAAACCCCGCCTCGCGGCGGGGTTTTTCGTGTGCGCGGCCCTGAGGCGTGCGATCAGGGGACGAGCGTCCAGGTGGTGGCGTAACCGGCCAGGAACGGCGTCTCGAAATTGCCGTTGCCGAGGCTGCGCCACAGGTACAGGAAGCCGGTGCTCGGGTTGCCCCAGACCAGATCGCCGCGGCCGTCGGCGTTCAGATCGCCCGAGGTCAGGATGCGGAAGGCGGTGCCGACCGACCGCACCCCGGTCGAGGAGACGGTGGCGCCGTTCATGAACCAGTACGCCATCAGACCCTGGGTGGTTTCTTCCCAGACCAGATCGGCGGTGCCGTCGCCGTTGAGGTCGATCACCGCGGCGACGTTCCAGCCCGTCGCCGTGCCGGCCACGAACGGCGTGTCGAAGGTGCCGTCGCCGCGGCTGCGCCACAGGTACAGGAAGCCGTTGGTCGGATTGCGCCACAGGATGTCGCCGCGGCCGTCGCCGTCGAGGTCGCCGGCGCCGACGATGCGGTAGTCGGTACCGACCGAGAAGACGCGCGTCGACGTGATCGTCGTGTCGTTCATCATCCACAGCGCCATCTGGCCGGCGCTGGTGTTCTCCCAAACGATGTCGTCACGGCCGTCGCCGTTGATGTCGGTCAGGCGGGCGATGGCCCAGCCCGGACCGATCGCGCCGAGGAACGGCGTGGTGAACGTGCCGTTGCCGTTGCTGCGCCAGAGGTAGTGGAAGTTGTTGGTGATGTCGCGCCAGATGATGTCCGCGGCGCCGTCGCCGTTGAGATCGCCGGTGCCCGCGATGCGGAAGTTCGTGCCGACGCCCTGCACACCGGTGCTGACCGTGGTGGTGTTGTTCATCAGCCAGTACGCGAACTGGCCCGAGGTCTGGTTGTACCAGAGCAGGTCGCTGGTGCCGTTGGCGTTGATGTCGTTGCGGAACTTGCCCGGGAACGGCACCACGGTCGCGCGGAACTGCGCCACCAGCGGCATCGACAGGTTGAGGCTGCGCGCATTGTCGGCGGTGGCCGTGCCGGTCGGACGACCGGTGTCGGCGTAGTTGACGTTCGGGTTGCCGAAGTAGTTGATCGAGAACTGGCTGCTGTTGCTCAGCCGGTAGGCCATGATCGTGTAGAAGCCGGTGGTGCTGGTTTCGCGGTAGCCGTAGGAGTACGGATGCGTGCCCGAGTCGCCGCCGCTGTCCTCGACGTTGTGCTGCTGGCCCATGTTGTGGCCGAGCTCGTGGGCGAGGGATTCGTCGCGGCAGTTGTAGGTCCGGCCGTCGCCTTCGTCGATGTCGGTGCCGTCGCTGACGATCGAGTAGCCGAACGGAGCGTCGGTGCCGTCGATCGCGAAACCGCCGCCGCCGAGCAGCCAGGCGATGCCGCAGCCGCCGTGCTGCGGCGCCTGCAGCGGACGGATCAGCGAGACGAGGTCGCCGCCGAAGTTGTCGCGGGCGGTGCGCAGGGGCACCAGTTCGGCCGGGACCGTCTGCGCGGTGCAGCTGGTCGTGGTGCAGGTGAAGCCGGTCAGCGCTTCCAGCGCGGTCTCGTTGCTGTTGGTGTCGGTGTAGGCGACCTGCAGCGTCTGGACCAGACGCACGCGCGGCGTGATCTGGCTGTTGGCGTAGGCCTGATTGGTCAGCGCCATCAGATTGGCGACGCGGGTGGTCGCCTGCGAGGTGCCGCCGAGGCGCGTCGCCAGGCCGTTGGTGTAACCGAGAACGACGTCGACGGTGTTGGCCGCGCTGGCCTTGCCCGGCGCGTCGGCGCTTGCCGCGGCCTGCTTCTTGGCGACGATGTCGGCAGCCACGGTCGGCGGGATCATCACGTCGTTGTCCGACGCGGTGCGCATGGTGTTGCCGTCGTGCATGCGCGAGGCGTCGGTTTCGACCATCCATACGCGGCCGGCGGCCATGGTCAGGCGCAGCGGTTCGCTTTCGGGGCGGGAGATCCGGCCGAACACGGCCTGCTCGCCGAAGGTGATGACCGCGTCGTAGCCCTCGCGGGTCTTGCCGATCCAGGACCAGTTGCCGTCGATGCTTTCTTCGTGGCGCTGGTAGGCGATCTGCAGGGTTTCGCCGGAGGGCGTGGTCAGCGAGATCGAACGCCCCGCCGCGACCGCGTTGAGGGCGTGGGCTTCGCTCAGCTCGACCGCATGATAGGTATGCGCGCCGCGGCGGAAGGTCTGGCGGTCCGGCGCGTAGGCGAGGAGCGCGCCGCGATCGGGCCGGGAGGCGATGGTCGCGCGGCGGTCGGCGGAGGACGCGGCCTGGAGTCGCGATCCGGATGCCGCTGCCGCCTGTTTCGCATTGGACGACGTCGGTTCGGCGTCCTGCCGTTCGGCGGCGCAACCGGCGATGGCCAGGGCCGCAGTCACAGTGATGAGGAGATGGCGCATACGTGGGTCTCGGCAGCAGCCCCGGAACGGGCGTGAACCCCTAGGATACCCCCAAGCGGCCGCGGCCCGCATCCTGCCGCAGGTCCGAAAGGCGTCCGGGCTGAGAGCGGGAGCGCATCGGGAGAGATACACCGTTCACATTCCCGCCAAGTCGGACCCGCGATGGCCCGGCACGGCGGGTCGGTCCGCCCGCGACCGGCGGTTCCGCAGGCGCGGGTCGCCGCCCTGGCGGGCAGGTCCCGTCGGCTGGGTTACCATCGCCCGGCCCGTTCCCGCAAACCTCCGGAGAAGTCCCCATGCCCGCATCCTCTGTCCGCACGGCGCTGGCCGTTTCGCTCGCGCTCGCGCTGCCGGTCCTCTCGCTCGCCGATGCGTCCGCCCAGTCGCGCGTCACCGGCCAGGCCCGTACCGCGTCGACGGCCTCCGCCGAAGTCTCCGCTGCGCCGCTGTCGCCGCGCGCCCGCGGCGAGCTGGCCCGGCAATTCGTCAACAAGTGGGGCCACTACGTCGCCCGCGTCTACGAAGTGCCGGTCGGCACCTGGTCGCAGCGGATGGTCCCGAGCTTCGTCGCAGCCGATCCGGCCAACTTCCGCCGCGCGCTGCAGCGCGACACCTTCGAGGGCGCGATGGCCGAGCTCGGCGGCAACGGTCGCCGGGTCGGCGACGATCGGGTCATCGACCGTCTGGCCAAGGTCTCGATGCGCCAGGGCGGCCGCCTGACCGCCGCCGACATGAAGGCGCTGGGCAGCCTCAACGGCGACCTCACCTACACCGCGATCACCCCCTGCCGCATCGTCGACACCCGCGTGGCCGGCGGCGTCATCGCAGCCAACAGCAACCGCAGTTTCAAGGCGGTCAACGCCGCCAACTTCACCGCCCAGGGCGGCAGTGCCACCGACTGCGGCACCCTCGGCCTCAGCGCCAGCGCGGTCGCGATCAATATCACCGCGGTCACGCCGAGCATCGCCGGTTTCGCCACCGTGTATCCGTTCGGCAGCGCCCAGCCGCTGGCCTCCAGCGTCAACTACACCGCCGGCGCGATCGTCAACAACGCGATCGTCACCGCGATCCCGAACCCGCTGCAGAGTTCGGATTTCACGGTCTTCACCTTCGCCCAGTCGCATTTCGTGATCGATATCGTCGGCTACTTCGCGCCGCCGCAGGCGACCGCGCTGGATTGCACCGAGACCTTCATTTCGCAGTCGGTGCCCGCCAACGCGACCTTCGACATCGACATCCCGAACTGCGCGGCGGGTTACACCATCACCGGCGCCGGCTGCCGGACCCCCGGTTTCAACCAGGCGGACTGGGGCATCAATGGCCTGTTCCGCTCCGCCCCGGGCGTCATGGATGCGTTCTGCTCCGGCCAGAACAAGACCTCGGGTCCGATCACGGTCGAGGGCACGGCGCGCTGCTGCCGCGTGCCCGGGCGCTGAGCCCCGCCGCCATCGAGCTCCACCGGAAAGCGCCGGCCCGTCCGGCGCTTTTTTTTGGTCACGCCCCGTCGATGGCCGCAGCGCACTCTCCAGTCCGTTTGACGCAAGGGGTTCCCGTTCACTTTCCTTTCCGGAGGCTGCATGTCTCGTCCGCTGTCGCGCGCGCTGGTTGTCGGCGCCCTGTCGCTCTGTCTCGCCATCCCCGTCCTCGCCGGTCCCCGCACGGGCGACGCCGGCGCCCTCACGCCGCAGGCGCGTGGCGCCCTCGCCCGCGACTTCGTCATGAAGTGGGGCGGTTACGTCCAGCGCGTCTACGGCACCCCGGTGGGCGCCTGGTCGAAGCGGATGGTTTCGACCTTCGCCGCGGCCGATCCGGCCAACTTC